>DATAUW010000011.1 GCA_036268055.1 Verrucomicrobiia bacterium
TTGATCAAATACCTGCTGCGGAACTATTTGCACAACAAATCCCGCAAAACCATTCAAACAACTCTTATCCGGAAAACCAGAAGTCATTCCAGTTCCAATAGATATAGCTGGACACTAGTGCGCGGCAGCGCAGCCCTACCAGGTTAGAGAAAGGGGTGGTGCGGCGCGGTTGCGCCGCAGGGGTTCGGACTGACTATACCCCTAGGTTAATCGTCAGTTCTCTGTGGGATTTTTTCGGGACGGCGATCATAGACCACTGCTACAGTTCGGTTGTTCCTGCAGGATTTGGGTTGAGAGAGGATTAAAACCCAGCAATTTATTGCTGGGCTAAGATCGGGCGTCCCTGCGGGACTTCGGACGGCGGAGCGCAGCACCGCCCTGCTATGAGCCTGCGGCGGTTGGGATGGCAGGGAGGATCGCGGGAGGTGGGTCGAGGGTTTTTCGGGCTGGACGGCAATTTTTTTGTGGGGTATGGGGAAATTAGGGCTCGCGAGTACGCTCTCCCTCCCATTTTGGGGGCGGTTGATTGGTGGGGGCAGTGGTGGAGGGATTGAGTTTTCTTTTGGGCTTAGCGCGAATTGGGAGGGAGATTGAATGGGCAACTTCTTTGAAGTTGCAGATTGATTTTTTTTGGTTTTTCCCAGGGTAGGTTCGGGGACGAACCAACTCTGGGCTTTGTTGTGGAACCTACTTCGAGGTTCCCGGACGGGAATGCGGGGCGGGGCGCACGAAAACTTACGGTCCTTTGCGGGATGAGCACAGTCAGGCGCATGCGCTGAAAATTGCGTTTCAAGTTAATGAACATTGACCTGAACGCCGCCCAAAGGTGCAACAATCAGACACGGTTCGTCGTTATGATAAAGCTGCGGATTAAGACCAACGCCCAGCGGCTTTACCGTGTACCCTGATGGACTCAATTCCGGGAACAGTTTTGCGGTGTGAACGGTAATCGGAAGCAGCTTTCTTTGGCTCATCTGCCAATCAAACAGGAGAAAGTCATTTTCATCATCATTGATCGTTACCTTAACCGCCATATGCGGCGCGTGTGGATAAACGACATCACACCAAGTGCAGTGATGCCAGTATTGCGAGACGTAAGAACTGCCCGAACGAACACGGATGAGGTCGGTGACGCGACTGCCATCCGGCGTTCTTGTTTGCTTCGCCAGCCACAGACTTGGCCAGAATGGATACTCACACTCAAACATACATCCAAGCTCAAGCACCGCCGCCGCCAGGACAATGAGGGCAACTAAACTCACCAACACGACACGAGTTCGTCTTCTCTTGAAACTGGCCGGTGAGGTTGAATTCATACGTGCGGCAATGCCTAAAACTTCAAGAATTAAAATGCACTGCCCCGGCTACCTAGCACAAGGATTAACGACCGATCTTACGGTCGTCATCGTTTTCCTCCTCGTACGTAAAATTCAGAGTATCTTGTTCTCGCAGTTGTCGAGGGTATGGGGAAATTGGGGCTCGCGAGTACGCTCTCCCTCCCATTTTTTGGGCGGTTGATCGGTGGGGGCGGTGGTGGAGGGATTGAGTTTTCTTTTGTACCAAGTGGACTTGGGAGGGAGATTGAATGGACAACTTCTTTGAAGTTGCAGATTGATTTTTTGATTTTTCCCCAGGGTAGGTTCGAGGACGAACCAACCCTGGGCTTTGTTGCGGAACCTACTTCGAGGTTCCCGGAGGGGACGGCGGAACGGCAGTCCCGCCCTGCGGGACGTCAGTTGTCCCTGCGGAGGGTGTTACGATATTCCGCGTAGTTCATTGTCCGCAAAATAAATACGTCCAAAATTTGTAGTTTTGGAACTTAATTATTTATCGCGCAAGCAAACCGCTGGCATTTTATTGTATTTACGGGCTATTCCTGAATTTCACACAAAGATTATTGGCGACAAAAAAATGCGCTTCAGCTATTTCAATCAATAAAATCAAGGGGCGATGCTTTTCAATTCGTAACACCCTCCGCAGGGATTTCAGCGGAGCAGCAGTTCCGTCCCCGCTGATGGTAGTTGAGTGATTGAATTTCCAAGGAAGGGATGAATTTTTGAAAATTCTCAGATGTGGCCGGCGGGGGCGCCAGCCACTGCACGCGAGGGCGCGTGCGCTCCCCGGGACAAGGCGGACAATCGTACCCGCCCGGACGATTATCGGTCGGCCCGGCGGGACTTCGGACGGCGGAGCAGTGATGCGAATTTACCCATCAGTTTCTTCTTCCTATTCCTGCGGCAAAGGGATTGGCAAGTTTCGGTGTTGTTGTTACGGTCGCGGCTATGAAATCCTCGACCTCATTTATATCTGGAAGAATTGTTTTCGCGTTTACGGTCTTTTTTGCGGCGGCATTGTGGTTGCCGATGTTTTCGCGGGCGGCGGAGGTGGTCTTGCCGCTGCCGCTGGTTCCGGGCGCAAAGGTGATGACGCTTTGGCCGCCGGACTCGACGAATCTGAACGCGAGCCGCCTGGATCAGCAGGAGACGATCACTTACGCAAAGGGCCGCACGGATTACATCATCAAGGTCACGAATATTAATAATCCTTCGATTGAGATTCATCTGGCGCCACCGGACAAGGCCAACGGCTCGGCCATCGTCGTGGCGGCGGGCGGCGGTAATCATGAGTTGAATGTGGGGCCGGAGGGCGTGGAAGTGGCTAACTGGCTCAATAGCATCGGGGTGTCCGCATTCGTATTGCGTTATCGGCTGGTGCCTTATACGTCGGCGGGGGATGCGCTGGCGGATAGCGAGCGGTCGATGCGGATGGTCCGGGCGAATGCCAAGGAGTGGAATATTGACCCGCATAAGATTGGGTTCATGGGGTTCTCGGCGGGCGGCGAGCAGGCGGCGCGGTTGGCGCTTAATTTCGATAACGGTAACGCGAGTGCCGCAGATCCCATTGAGAGGGAGAGTGATCGGCCGGATTATGTGGTGTTGGTGTATGCGGGCTGGCGCGGGGACTTGGATTATAGCCACATGCCGAAGGATATGCCGCCGAGCTTTCTGATGAGCGCGGGGATTGATGACGCTTTTCACGCGAAGGAAACTGTAGATTATTATAATGCGATGTTTAACGATAAAGTTCCGGTGGAGTTGCATATTTACGGACATGGGGGTCATGCGGGGTCGTTAAGCCGTCGCGGTGGAATTCCGATGGGTACTTGGCAGTATCGCTTTCTGGAGTGGGCAAATGATTTGAAGTTCATCGAGAAGGCGAAAAACTGACGCGCGCGTATTTGGCGGGATTGCGCGCGCAAAAGGCTTTTGACGAGACGACGTTAACCGAAAATAAATTGACCTACTTGCGGCAAATTCCGGGTGCGCGGAATGGCCGGCGACTCCATTTCAAGAGTGGCCGGGTCACGGGTTGCTTATCACCATGAGCAAACCGCTGCGCATCCTCATGCTGGAAGATTGCCACCTGGACGCGGAGTTGGTCCAAGGTGAATTGCGCAAAGCTTTTCCGGCGCTGGAAATTTTGCGCGCGCAGAACGAGGAGGAATTCACCGCGGCCTTGAAGGACCCGCTGCCGGATCTCATCCTGTCGGATTATAATTTGCCGACGTACAGCGGGCCAAAGGCGTTGCGCCTGGTGCGTGCGCGTTGCGCGGAAATTCCTTTCATCTCCATTTCGGGAAGCATCGGTGAAGAGCGGCTCGTCGAGATGATCCACGACGGCGCGGTGGATTACGTGCCGAAAAATAATCTCGCCAAGTTGCTGCCCGCGGTGCAGCGGGCGTTGCGCGAAGTCGAAAATTCCCGCCATCGCCGCCAGGCCGAGGAATCGCTTCGCCACAGTGAATCGCGTTTTCGCGCGATCTTTGAAGGCGCGAGCACGGGCATCGCGGTCGAGGATCTCGACGGTCACATCATCGAGACGAATACTGCGCTTCAGCAAATGCTCGGTTACACGGGGACGGAATTGCAGACGCTCACGCGGCAGGATTTCACCCACACCCGCGACCATCGCGAAGACCGTGCGCAGTATGATCGGCTGCTTTCGGGCGACACGGAATTTTTCCAGGTCGAAAAGCGTTTCGTGCGCAAGGACGGGCGCATCCTTTGGGGTCGGCTCACGGTCTCGATCGTGCGCGAAGCCAATGGCAAGCCGCAATTCTCGCTCGTGATGATCGAGGACATTACCGAACGCCAGCGCGTCGAGGAAGCGCATCTGCAAAACGCCGCGATCGTGGAATTTTCCAACGACGCCATCATCAGCAAAACTTTCGACGGCGTCATCTTCAGTTGGAATCCCGCCGCCGAACGCGTCTATGGTTTCACCGCGCAGGAAGCCAACGGCCGCTCTGCCTCCATCATTTTACCGCCCGACCGCGAGCGCGAATTTGAGCGCATCCTCGAACGCATCAAGCAAGGCGAACACATTGACAATTTCGAGACCACGCGCATCCGCAAGGACGGTTCGATCATCCACGTCTCGATGACGACTTCGCCCATCAAGGACGTCTCGGGAAAAATCATCGGCGCCTCATCCATCTCGCGTGACATCACGGGCCGCAAACAAGCCGAAGCCGCGTTGCGCGAGAGCGAGGAAAATTACCGCAAGCTGGTCGAGCTTTCGCCCGATGGCATCTTCATCCAGTGCGAGGGAAAATATGTTTACCTCAACAGCGCGGCCATCGCCGTCACCGGTGCGCGCACGCAGGGACAAATTATCGGCAAAGGAATTTTCGACATCATCCATCCCGATTATCATGAGGTCGTCCAGGATCATCTCAAGCTGCTTCACGCGGGCGAAGACGTGCCGTTGCACGAAATAAAATTGATCCGTGTGGACGGTGGCTTGGTGGACGTGGAGGCGACCGCGACGCCTTTTATTTATCGCGGCAAGCAAGCGTTTCAAGTGGTCATGCGCGACATCACTTCCCGCAAGCGCGCCGAACAAGCTTTGCGAAAAAGCGAAGCCGGCCTGGCGCGCGCGCAACGCATCGCGCGGCTGGGAAATTGGGAACTCGATTTGCGCAACCGCGCGCTCGCGTGGTCGGATGAGACGTATCGCATCTTCGGTTTGAATCGCGCCGAGCATGCCTGCACGAACGAATTATTTTATAGCTGCGTTCATCCCGACGACCGCGAAACCGTCCGCCAATCCGTCGCCGAAACTCTCAAGACCGGCAAGCCTTACGGCGTGGATCACCGGATTATTTTACCCGGCGGCGAAATCAAAACGGTGAACGAACAAGCCGAGGTCATTCTCGACGAGCGCGGCGTGCCCATCCGCCTGCTCGGCACGGTGCTTGACATCACTGAGCGCAAGCGCGCGGAAAATCTCAGCCACTCTTTCGCGAAACTCGGGCAACGCCTCAGCTCCGCGACCAGTGCGCAGGACGCCGCCCAGATCATCGCGGATGTGGCGGACAAACTTTTCGGCTGGGATGCCTGCAACCTTTTGCTTTGTTCGGGGGACCTTGAAAGTTTCAAGAGCATCTTCAACATGGATCTGATCAATGGCGAGCGTTGCGCCATTGCGCCGTCCAACCGCGCGTTCGCGCCCAGCCCGCGCATGCGCGCGGTGCTCGAAAAAGGCGCGCAGTTGATCTTGCGCGATTCGCCGGAGATTAAACCCGGTGAGACGCATCCGTTCGGCGATGAAAACCGCGCCTCGGCTTCAGCTTTGTATGTACCCGTCCGCAACGGCGCGAAAATCATCGGCGTATTTTCCATCCATAGCTATTGCCAGAACGCTTACACGAAGAACGATCTCGAGACGTTGCAGGCGCTGGGCGATCATTGCGGCGGCGCGCTCGAACGCATCCGCGCCGAAGTGGAAAACCAAAAGCTCGCGGCGTTCCCGCAGTTCAATCCGAATCCCGTGATGGAACTCGCGCCCGACGGCACGATCAATTATTTCAACGAGGCCGCGCGCCAGATGGCGCAATCGCTCGGAAAAAATGATCCATCGGAATTTCTCCCGCCGGAGACGGCTGCTTTCGTCAAGGAATGCCTGATGACGGGGACGAACAAATTACGCATTCAAACCGTCATCCAAAACCGCACGATCTCCTGGTCGTTTTTTCCGATCCAGACAATCGGCGTCGTGCATTGTTACGCGGGCGACGTGACCGACCGGCAAAATCTCGAAGCGCAGTTGCGGCAGGCGCAAAAGATGGAATCGGTCGGGCAACTGGCCGGCGGCATCGCGCATGATTTCAATAATATTTTGACGGTGATTCAGGGGCACGGCTCCTTGCTCTCGATGAGCCCCAGCCTGACGGGAGATGCGAAGGACTCGGCGCAACAAATCGGCCTGGCGGCCGAGCGCGCCGCGAATCTCACGCGGCAGTTGCTCACGTTCAGCCGCCGCCAGATCATCCAGCCGAAAAATCTCGATTTCAACGACGTGGTGAACAACATGACGAAAATGTTGCGCCGCCTGCTCGGCGAAGACATTTCGTTGCAGGTCAGTTACACACCGAGCCTGCCGTTGATCCACGCCGACCCCGGCATGATGGAACAGATTTTGTTGAATCTCTCGATCAACGCGCGCGATGCCATGCCCAAAGGCGGCAAACTTTTTATCAACACGTCGCTCGCCACAGTGGACCGGGCTTATGCGGAATTAAAACCGGAAGCCACGCCCGGCGATTACGTGCGACTGACGGTGAAGGATACCGGCACAGGCATCCCGCCGGAAATTTTGCCGCATATCTTCGAGCCGTTTTTCACTACGAAAGATATTGGCAAAGGCACTGGCCTCGGACTGGCGACGGTCTATGGCATCGTGCAGCAGCATCACGGCTGGATCACGGCATCAAGCACGCTGAACACGGAAACGGTGTTTCAAATATTTCTACCGGTGGTCAAGGGCGCGCGCGCTGGCGCCGCCGGGGCAATTCCCGCCGAGCCCAAAGTCCACGGCGGCAAAGAAACGATTTTGGTGGTCGAAGACGAACCGCCCTTGCGCGTGCTCGTGCGCAGCGTTTTGGAACGATACGGTTATCGCGTGCTCGAAGCGGTGTCCGGCGTGGCGGCGTTGTCCGTCTGGGAAACGCACAAGGACGAGATACAACTTTTGCTGACGGATATGGTCATGCCGCACGGCCTGAGCGGGCAGGAACTTGGGAAAAAATTGCTCGCTGAAAAACCGGAGTTGAAAATAATTTATTGCAGCGGCTACAGCCTCGCGATGGTCGGCACGGACATGGTACTTCAGGAAGGCTTGAATTTTCTTCAGAAGCCATACCACCCGCGCAAACTCGCGCAAGCGATCCGCGATTGTCTGGACGGCAGCGCAAAATTGGTTTGAGCCGAACCTCAACCGGGAGGGCGAGCGTACTCGCGAGCCCCATATTTACGGTGATTTTAAACACACCAATCATGTCACGGCTCGCCAGTACGCTCGCCCGCCCAGTTGGGTGATCGCACGGCGTTTATTTGACGAAAGTTCATCCGCAAAAGCTTTACGCTTCCCCATCGGTGTTTAATTCCGTGTTCCATCCGTGGCTAACCTCTTTGCCTCTCTCCGCGCCTCCGCGCCTCCGCGGTTCAAATAGTGTTTTCGATCAGTTGAACCTTTTCTCGCCTTTTGCATTCTACTGGGTGTAGATGCTGGTGGTGGCTCAAAACGAACAACTGCCCGTGCGGGAAGCCAGGGCCGGCGAGCCGGACGCCTGGAACGCCCTGCTCGCGCGCTACCGCCTGCCCCTCTACACTTATGTTTTTGAATTGGTGCATAATGAGCAGGCGAGCCTCGACATCGTCCAGGAATCGTTCATCAACGCCGCGCGCCACATCGCCACGCTGCGCGACGACGATAAATTCGGCTCGTGGCTTTTCAATATCGCTCACCAAAAATGCGCGCAACTCTGGCGCAAGAAAAATCCGGTGGAAATCGCCATCGAACGGGATGACGAAACTTTGGAAGACGCCGACCTTGGCCCGATGGAATTGCTCGTCCGGGAAGAACAGGAGCGCGAGTTTATGAAATTGCTGGATCAACTCGCCCCGCCGCATCGCGCGGTGGTGCTGCTGCATTTCGTCGAGGATTTTTCGCTCGAAGAAATCGCGCGCATCACGGCCACGCCGCTGGGCACGGTCAAATCCCGCCTTTATTATGCGCGCAAGGCATTTAAGAAATTACTGGAGGATCAACGATGAAAACTCCCCGCGAAATTCTTTTTGAAAAACATCGCGACGCCGAGGCGAAGCTCAGCCAGCTCGACGCGCAACCTCTCGCCGAGTACGCCCGCGAATCCTCGCGACAAAAAACTTCTACCCGCGCGCTCGCGCATTCATGGCTGAAGTATTTCTGGAGTGAAGCCGTTTTGCCGTGGCGAAAAATCTGGATCGGCATCGCCTCGGCGTGGCTGGTAATCATCGGCATGAGTTTGACAGTAAATTCGCGGCCCGGCGGCGCGGTCGCTGAGCAAGCGAAAGTGGACCCGCAGACGCGAACCGTCCTGCTCGAACAACAACGCATGCTGGCGCAGTTGCTTGAGCCCACCGCGCCTCCGGTACGGTTGAAGCCGGCCACACCCGGCCCGCGCAGTGACGCCCGCCTTCAGGAAGTTTACGTTTAACTTTGTCTTAACCTAATTCAAGGGTCATTTATGGATACATCCGCCTCCTCGTCCGCCAGTAATAATCATCGTCCGTTTCGTTTGTTCAGCTTGCGCACGCTCGGCTGCTTCGTCGTGGGCGTCGTCGCCATCGCGACTCTCGTTGGACTTTTTTTCGTTGAGGAGGATTGGCGGGGAAAACATGCCTGGGAAAACTACGAGAGCGAAGCCGAAGCGCGCGGGGTGGACTTGAATTTTGCCGACTTCATCCCCGCGCCCGTCCCCGACGACCAGAATTTCGCGATGACGCCCTTTCTCAAGCCGTTGTTCGATTTCAATCCCAAACCGCTTCAACCCGGCCAAAGTGCCTGGCGGGACACAAACGGATACAATCGTATAATGAATTTCGCAACGAATCGGAACTTGAACGGTCCATCGCAGAGTGCCTTGTCCGTGATCGGTTCCGGCCATCTCGCCAACCTTCCGGCCATCGCCGGCAAAATGGCGAATCTCAAGGATGCACAAACCAATTCGCTGACGTCCAGCGCCGCCGCGCAAATCGTTTTGGATAACCTGGCGCAGTATCAGCCGGTGTTGGACGAAATCAATGATGCATCCCATCGCCCGTATATCCGTTTCAACATCGGTTACAATGATGAAGATCCCGCGGCTATTCTGTTGCCGCATCTCGCGGTGATCAAACGCCTGACTATGGTTTACCAGCTACAGGCTTCGGCCAACCTGGCATTGAACCGAACGGATGCCGCGGCGGCAGATGAGAAGATTATTTTTTATCTGGCAAACGCATTTCCGCATGAACCGTTCATGATTTCAATACTGGTGCGGTGCGCCGAACTTGCCATTGATCGGCAGGTGATATGGGAAGGGCTGGCGCAAGGAAAATGGTCGGACGCCCAACTGCAGGAGTTTGAAGAACGATATAGAAAATTAGATTTTGCCCGGGACGCCCGCCAATCGTTGGATAGCGAACGGGCCGCTTTCGGCGTGCGGCTTTTTGATTATATACGCGCCAACCCAAGTTTTCTGGGTTCCATTAGCGACGATAGTTCCCAGTTGGGCAATCTATTCTCATTTGTTCCCAAGGGATGGATATACCTGGAACAAGTGTCTTACAATCGAGGATTTGATAGATATGTATTGCCAGGGTTTGACCCGCGAACCGGGCAGGCGTTCCCCAAAGAGATCGAAAAAGCGGGCAAACCCGAATCTCAGAACCCCATGGCACACCTGTTACATCATGACATCCTCATCTCCATGCTTCTGCCAAGCGTCGAGAAATTTTACCCCAAGATTGCGATCGCTGAAACCGGCGTCAATGAAACCATTGCCGCCTGCGCCATCGAACGCTATCGCCTCGCCAACGGAAAACTCCCTGACACGCTCGACCAGCTCGTTCCTAAATTCCTCGACCAAGTGCCGATGGATGTCTGCAACGGAAAACCTCTCATTTACCATCCCGGCGAAGGCCGCAATTTCACTTTGTATTCCGTTGGCTGGAACCAAACGGATGACGGCGGAAAAACCGTTCACAATTCAACTAAAACTGAAAACTCTGCCAGCCCCATTCCCAGCGAGGGCGATTGGGTCTGGCCCTCTTACGCGGGCGAATAACTTCGCGCGGTGCGCTTACGATTCGCAGACGACGATCTGGTAATTCAGATCGGGAAAATAGAACAGCACGCGAAATCTTTTCAGATTGAGCGCCTGCGCCACCGAGCGCGCGTGGACGCTCATGGCAAAATCACGGGCCTCGCGCGCGCTATCCGTCCAGCGGCCAAGGTATCCCGCATACAACTGTGTCTCGTCGTCTTGAATCAATACTCTCATACGTCGCCGTCATATTCTCATGCGGCGGGGTGGCTGGCTATTCAGTTAAGTCCTTACGGGTCACTGCTTTTAAGTCCTACAAGCGATTTCCCACTTGCCGCGCGCCGGTTGCTCTGCGGCTTGACAACGAACCCCTCATAACCCCATTATTCGCCTTTCTTTTAGGGCTTTATTGCATGTCCCGACGCCGAAAACGCCGTTCAAAAAAACGCTCCTCCACCTCGCGCTCGACCAATTCGTTGATCGCAGGCGCCGCAGGGATCATGCTCGTCTTCACGCTTCTGCTCGTCATTCCGGTGGCGTGGCATCAACGTATTTCGCTGCCCATGGCGGCGCTTATGACACTGGTATTGTGGGTGGCAAGCGTTTTTGCGCTTTGGGCCTGCCTTAAGTCCCGCCGCCGCCGCTACACTCACGACCGCGCCCGTTATTCCACGCACACGGATTACAGCGATTTTGACCCGATTGAGGTTTCCGACGCCGAATCCGCCGAATTCAAAGACAAGTCCTGATTTAAACGCCGTTGTGGCGTATTCGCCGTTCCGCAATTCCTCCCAGATGAACACCACCAACGTCCTCGTCACCACAAACGGAACCATCATCACCGTCACGACGATGCACGCTCATCACGGGCGTTACTGGCTGGTGTGGCTGGCGGCGGCGGGGATCATTTGCCTGAGTCTCGGTCTGTATCTTTTGTTGCGTGGCGAAAAAAGGTGATTTTGCCGTGTAACATTATCTCGGTTTCGCTTCTGTGTAGGGTGTATGATCGAACCCGAAGCCAGCCAACCCATGCCCGACAACCGGAAATGCCCCCAGTGCGGCACGCCGCTGCCCGCCGGCACGCTCGCCGGTTTGTGTCCCGCCTGCCTGCTTAAACAAGGCGCCGCCAACGACACGGCTGCGCCGGATTCGCCCGCTTTCGTGCCGCCGAGCATCGAGGAAATCGCCAAACTTTTCCCGCAACTGGACATCCTCAGCCTGCTTGGCAAGGGCGGCATGGGCGCGGTTTATAAGGCGCGCCAGCCCTCGCTCGACCGTTTGGTCGCGCTCAAAATTTTGCCTTCGCATGACGGTTCTGATCCAGGCTTTGCCGAGCGTTTTACCCGCGAGGCTCGCGCACTGGCCAAGCTGAGCCATCCGAACATCGTGGGCGTCCATGAATTCGGCGTGGCAGGCAACCTGCATTATTTCATCATGGAATTTGTGGATGGCGTGAACCTCCGGCAGCTTCAACTCTCCGGCCGCCTCTCGCCGCGGGAAGCGCTCCAGATCGTCCCGCAACTTTGCGATGCGCTTCAATACGCCCACGACCAGGGCGTCGTTCATCGCGACATCAAGCCCGAGAATGTCATGCTCGATCGCAAAGGCCGTGTGAAGATCGCGGACTTTGGCATCGCCAAAATGCTCGACCAGGGAACCCAGCACTTGCGCCTGACGGGCGAAGGCCACGTGATCGGCACGCCGCATTACATGTCGCCCGAGCAGGTGGAACATCCGTTGGAAGTAGATCATCGCGCGGACATCTATTCGCTCGGCGTTGTGTTTTACGAAATGCTGACGGGTGAATTGCCGCTGGGCCGTTTCTCGCCCCCGTCGCGCAAAGTGCAGATTGATATCCGGCTGGACGACGTGGTTTTGCGCGCGCTGGAAAAAGAGCCTGACCGCCGTTATCAACACGCCAGCCAAGTTAAAACCGCCGTGGAAAACATCGGCAACTCGCCCGGCGCCACGCCCCCGCCTTCGGCTGCCGCCGCGAGCGCGCTGTCCGCGGATTTGTTATCGCGGGATTATAATGTGGACATCGGCTATTGCCTGCGGCGCGGATTCAATTTGGTGAAAGGCGATTTCTGGCCGCTGGTTGGAGTCACGGCCATCATCCTCGCCTTGTTTTCCGTGGTGAATTCCAATCACCTCACCGCCTTCCTGAGCCCGTTCATTTGGGGTCCGCTGATGGGCGGTTTATATCTTTATTATTTCAAGAAAATCCGGCGCGAACCCGTCACCATCGAGACCGCGTTCTCCGGTTTTTCCTCGCTGTTCCTGCATTTATTTCTCGGCGGGTTTGTTTCGTTTGCGCTGACTTTCCTGGGCATTATTTGTTTTGTCTTGCCCGGAATTTATTTGGCCGTTTCGTGGATCTTCGCGTTTCCGCTGATCGCCGACAAGCGGCTGCACTTCTGGGACGCTATGGAACTGAGCCGGAAACTGGTGCGCAACCACTGGTGGAGAATTTTCTGCTTCTCGCTGGTGTTGATCGCGCTCAATTTCGCCGGGCTGCTGGCTTTCGGCATCGGGATTTTCCTCACCGTGCCGATCTCGCTCGCCGCGCTGGCCTATGCGTATGAAGACATTTTCAACGTCAGCAAGTTCGCGCAGGTGCCACCGCCCATTTCCGCCATGCCCGCCGACCTGGGGCCTTCCGGGACGGTCGTGATGCCACCAGCGGCGCGAATCATCCCTCCGAGCGGCGGCGGCGGATGTCTGAAAGGCCTCGCAATCGGTTGCGGCGGCATTGTGCTACTGGCGGCCATCATCGCTTCAACCGTCGCCATTTTTCACTGGCATGATCGCCGTCAATATTTTCACCAGCAAAATGAAGCGGTCACCGAACATTGGTCGCCGCCGCCCGGGAGCGACCCAATTGATCCGCTCAAGATTCTCGAAGAAGCGCGGAAGCTCAGGGACGCAGGGAAATACGCCGAGGCGCATCAGCGTTACCTTTGGTTTTTTAATCACGCGCTCGAATACAATCCCGGAACCTCCGGCGTCCGCTTGTCTTACGCGTTGACGGAATGGTATGAGCTTGGCCGCCGCTATCCCGCCGCGCACTCGGCGATTGAGCAGATCCGCGACCGCGACCGCATGGATTTTTACGAAGGCCGCGGCTATGCTGCCTTGTTCACGGAATTCGCCGCGCTCAATCATTATTTGCAGAACGAAGATGAGACGGTGAACGTCTTTGATTCCTTCCGCGAAAATGATCGCGACCTCGCCCAGCAATGCTTTCCGCAGGTCGAGGAGTTGCTCGTCAAGCGTCACGACTATAAAGAATGCCTGGAATACATTCCCGATCCGGACGCGGCGTTCGACAGCATTGAGCAGACGTGGGACCGCGCAAAACAGATGGAGGACAGCCAGGCGGAATTGCAATCCCAGATGCAAAAGCGCACGGACGAAAGCAACGAGAACCTCCGCCGGCAACATCCAGATGCGCCAAGATCGAGATTCGTCCTGCCGCCGCTTCCCAAAACCGCCGATAATAATTTCATCAACCAGACTCGGCAACTGATAGAAATTCTGGTCGCCACCGGCAGCAGTCAGAAAGCCGAAAGCATCCGCGGTCGGGCGATTCACGCCGTGGCGCAGGAAAAAATAGACAACCACGAATCCGGCTCGCTGGGCGATCCCCGCCTCGACTCTGCCGTCATTGATGCCCAGCGCAAGATTGAGGGCCGCAATTCCATTGAGTCTTCCAGCGACGGCGTGGATTCTTCGCCGCCGGTGGTAGTTCGCACCGAGCCTGCATCAGGCGAACGCGAGGTCGCACCGGGCCATTTCACCCTTAAAGTCACTTTCAGCAAACCGATGGCGAACAACGCGTGGAGCTGGTGCGATGCGTGGTCGAACTCCACTCCGGTCACGGATGGCCAACCCTCCTTCGCCGCGGATCACGAAACCTGCCTCCTTAACGTCACGCTTGAGCCCAACAAGACCTATGCCTATTGGTTGAACGCCGCTGATGGCTTAACCGCGGTTGGAACTGAAGGACAAAAGCTAGCGGAGAATGTTTATAACACGGCCAAGGAAAAATATAATGCGCTTCGTCGAAACTACCCCGAACAAAATGTCTATGTGCAGAATGCCCAAAAAGAGCTTGGCGATGCCGAACGAAATCTGGCTGCCGTAACTGAAAAACATTCCCTGGAACAATTTCAAAATTTTAAAGACACTGCTGGGCATCCCGCCGTTCCCTATCTGCTGATTTTCCACACAGGCGATTCCGCCAATGCGGATCGTTCTTCCGACAACAACAATCAAACCAAATAATATTGTTATGAGAGCCAAACCCGCAGTCGCGTTACTGCTCGCCGGCGTTATTCTTCCCATCTCATGCACCTGCGGATCGTCGCAGGACATTGATTCCATGCCGCCGGTCGTCATCAAAACCATCCCGGAATCCGGGGACAAAACCGTCGCCGCGGGCACCACCGAAATCAAAGTCACCTTCAGCAAGGAAATGGCGGACGGTTCCTGGAGCTGGTCGGCCGGCTGGGAAAATTCCACGCCCGAAGTCGTCGGCAAACCCAAATACGATTCCGAACACAAGACCTGCACCTTGCGCGTGAAGCTCGAACCGAACAAGACTTACGCGTATTGGTTGAACAGCAATAATTTTCATAATTTCAAAGATCATCTGGGGCATCCGTCCGTGCCGTATTTGCTCGTGTTCCACACGCGCGATAGATAAAAAATATTCACCACCTATAGCGGCGGTTTTTAGCCGCCGAACGCTAACCCAACGCCATTAACTAAATCTCGCTTGACCTCGGAACATACAACGCCCCGTGTCCCCACGCGCGCCGATACCTTCGCGACCACGCATTGGACGGTCGTCCTCGCGGCGGGACAGGGCCGCACGGTGCAGGCCGATACCGCGCTCGAGGAGCTTTGCCACACGTATTGGTATCCACTCTATGCCTACGTGCGGCGGCGCGGCCACACCCACGAGGATGCCGAGGATTTGACGCAGGGTTTTTTCGCGCGCTTTCTCGAGCGCAATTATCTCGAGGGTCTCACCAGCGAGAAGGGAAAATTCCGCGCGTTCCTGCTCGCCTCGCTCAAACATTTCATGGCGAACGAATGGAACCGCGCGCACGCGCAAAAACGCGGCGGTGAAACCCCCGCGCTCTCGCTCGATTGGCAAAGTGCCGACAGCCGTTACCAAATCAATGTGCCGGACGATTTGAGCCCGGATAAAATTTACGATCGCGAATGGGCGCTGGCCTTGCTCGAACGCGTCATCACCCGCTTGCGCGATGAATGCAACGCGAGCGACCAGGCGCGGCTCTTTGATTCGCTCAAGCCATTTCTCACGATGGACAAAGCCGCCGTGCCTTACGCGCAAGCCGCCGCGGAGTTGAACCTCGCCGAAGGCGCGGTGCGCGTGGCGGTGCATCGCCTCCGCAAACGCTATCGCGGGCTTTTACGCGATGAGATCACGCAAACGCTCGCCGACCCGGCGCAGGTGGAAGAAGAAATGCGCACGCTGCTCGGAGCGTTCGGATAAACAATTTTGTTTCCTAACCGCCAGGGAGGTGGTGGTTCGATTGGGGACACGAACAGGCCCGGCATAAAATCCGGGCCTGCTTTATTTACTGCCGGGCTTCACGGCGGGTGTTGCGGCCAGATCGGGCGGCAGTTTATCTTCAGCAAAAGTCTCCACCTGCAACGCCAGCAAACTGAACAGCGGCACACCGAGATTGGTCGCGCCGTTTGAACGGTCCACGGCCATCGCCACGCCGAGGACTTCGCCGCGATGCGCCCGCACGATATCCACCGTCTCCTGCGCGCGTCCGCCCTTGGTCACGACATCCTCAACCACCAAAATCTTTTCGCCCGGTGCGATCTTGAAGCCGCGGCGCAAAACAAGTTTGCCTTCTTCTTTCTCGACGAAGATGAACCGGCATTTTAATTGCCGCGCGACTTCCTGGCCGAGCACGAGCCCGCCCATCGCCGGCGAGATCACCGTGGCGACCTCGAGCGAGCGCACCTTTTCCGCGAGCGCGGCGCCGAGTTTTTCCACTGTGGGCATTTGTTGTAACGCGAGTGCGCATTGAAAAAATTGCCGGCTGTGCAAACCACTGCGCAAAACAAAATGTCCCTCCAGCAACGCCCCGGAGTCGCGAAAAACTTTCAATATTTCCGTCTCAGTCATGGGCGTATCGTAAATTTAATGCGCAAAGTTCAAAGACGAAAATGTTGGCCGCTGGTGTTGATCTTCGCAGCACATATCTACAAACGTAACCGAACCGTAACCCTCCCGTAGTTGTTCGCAACTCGCCTGCGTGCTACGGAACTATGATGCAGCGAAAGATATTGGTTGTGGACGACGAACCGGACATTGTCGAGCTACTGGAATTTAATTTGAAAGCCGAAGGTTATGAAGTCATCACCGCCAGCAACGGCATCGAAGCCCTTGACCGCGCGCGGACGGCGTTGCCCGATCTGATCGTGCTCGATCTCATGTTGCCGGAACTCGACGGCATGGCGGTCTCGGAGATTTTGCATCGCCTTCCCTCCACGGCGCTTATCCCGGTCATCATGCTCACCGCCTGGAAGACCGAGATTTCCCGAATGATCGGCCTGGCCACTGGCGCGGATGACTATATCACCAAACCTTTCAGTCCCCGCGACCTCGTCGCCCGCGTGAAAAGCGCCTTGAGCGCCACTGAAACTCGCGCCCTTAAACGCGAAATTCAGGAATAATTTATTGGGATTGGTATCCTTAAAGGCCGAATGCGGAACCACCCCAGGAACGAAAGAAATTGCCGTAAGTAAACTGGCGTCCACCCATTCGCCTGGCACTTTTCTGTGTGCTTGAAAGCGCGGCGCGTTGAGTTATGGTTCACCGGTGTTCAATGAACCCGGTCGTCGGTGTTAACCCTCGGTAACCTGAGTCAAACTATGGATACATCTTTCGCCAGCAATCTGCTCGCCCGTGCGCGCGAGGAATTCAAAAAGCTCGAGGCCCAAGCCAAAGATTCTGAGAAGCGCCAGCAACTCGCGCAAACGCTCAGCCGCGAAGCCAAACAGAAATATAAACAAGCCAGGAAGTGGGCGCGCCAAACCAAAAAACTTTTGAAAAAGGCGAAAGTCGAAGCCGAGGAAAAATTGACCGTTCTGAAAAAGGCGATGGTCCGCCTCAAAAAAGTCGAAGAACAGGCGGTCAAAGAATGGAAAAAAACCAACGCCAAGCCCAAAGCCGCCGCCACCAAACCCGTCAAGCCGGCGAAGCCCGCAAAAGCGACGAAGCCAGCCAAGGTATCCAAACCAATACCACCCGCGCCGCTTAAACCCATTGCCAGGAAAAAATCCGTTCCTCGCGCAAAGAAAATTCCAGCGACGCCAACTCCACCAATTCCCGTGGAATCTCAACCCGAATCACCCACGCCCTCCAGTGATTCCGACGCGCCACCCACACCAACGCCCTAACCTGTAGTGGCGGTCTATGACCACAGTTCTTATTTCAACTGAACACTTGAAACTTGAAACTGAAAACTACCCCCGCGGCCTGACGAGGATTTCCTCCACCACCGCCCGTTCCGGCAACTGAATCGCCAGCATCACGCACGCCGCCACGTCTTCCGAACGCAACATTTTCTCCCGCGCCTCCGCATTCGGAGGACTCGGCCGCAAATCCAGCAGCGGCGTATCAATGTCCCCCGGAAAAATCGCGCAGGCGCGGATGCCATTCGCGCGTTCCTCGGCGTTGATCGCCTGGGTCAGCCCCGCCAGCCCGCACTTCGACATCACATACGCCGGGCCCGCTTTCGCGCTCGCCTGTTTCGCCGCGTCTGAAACGATATTCACGATCGTGCCTGAACGCCGCTCACGCATTCCGGGCAAAAATGCTTGCACACAAAAATACGCGCCGTCCAAATTCGTATCGAGCATCCGCCGATAATCCGCCAGCGATAACTCCCGCAAACTCCGCTTCGGCGCATTCGTCCCCGCCGCATTCACCAGCACGTCCACCGTCCCCAATTTTTTCAAAATGCCGCGCGCCATTTTCTGCACCGCCGCTCCATCGCCAATATCACAAACATGAACCGTTAAGTTCCTCGAAAATTTTCCCGCCAGCTTGACCGTCTGCGACAACGCCGCCCGCCGTCGTCCCACGAGCGCTACGCGCCAGCCCGCGCGCGCCAACGCCAGCGCCACCGCTTGTCCCACTCCGCTGCCCGCACCGGTCACAACTGCATTATTCATCGCGTGCCTTCATTAAATTTATATTTATTTCCCCACCTCCACCCACCGCTTCTCTCGCGCCGACAGCACCGCCGCATCCATCACCGCCTGCGCCTGCGCCCCCTCGCGAAACGACGGCACGCAATCGCGCCCTTCGCGGATCGCCTGGATAAATTCAAAATCCTGGTCGTAACGAAATGCGATATTCGGATCGCCCACGCCCGGATCGCGCGGTGAACCCTTCCACGTCATGAATTCGCGCGGCACCGGGACGGTTCGCAGCGTTGTCTCGCCATGCTTGGTCACTTGCAATTCGTGGGGATGTTCCAGTTGAAACACCAGCGAGCCTTCGCTGCCGTTGACCTCGCAATAATCCTGGCTGCGCGCGCCTTCACCTCGCCCCGTCGCGACCTTGCTGCTCTCCAAATTTCCCGTGGCGCGACCGCCCGCAAATTCCGCGATCACCGTCACCCAATCCTCCAGGTCCGATGCCTGCCCGTCGCGCACATCATGAAATCTCCGCAAGTCAGCCACGAGCCGCGCAATCGGCCCGATCAACAAATGCGCGTAATCAATGCGATGCGAAAGCATGTCACCCAATTCACCCGTGCCCGCAAGCTTCGCCACCTGCCGCCAGCCCACCGCGCGCGTCCCCCAATCCTGCAACCGGCACGAACGAAAATGCCACGGCTCACCGACGAAACCGGACTTCACCAGATGCGCCATGTAATTCATCGCCGGCACAAAGCGATACGTAAACGCCGTCATGTGCCGCACTCCCGCCTTCTCGGCCGCACTCAGCATCGCCACCGATTCGGCGTGATTCATCGCGATCGGTTTTTCGCAGAGCACATGCTTGCCCGCCGCGATTGCCGCCAGCGCAATCGGCGCATGCACGATATTCGGCGTGGCGATGATCACCGCGTGGACATCCTCTCGCGCGAGTAGTTCGGAATAATTCGCGAACGCCGCCGTCACGCCGGTCTTCTGCTTTGCCTGTTCGAGCACTTGCGGGTTCGTATCGCACAGCGCCACCACTTTCGCGTCCGGACACAACGCCAGCCCCGGCAGATGATTTTGCAAGACGATGCCCCCGCAGCCGATGATGCCCACACCAATGGTTTTCATGGAAAAATTTGAGAACTGAACAAACTGCGGCGTCGCCCTCGTGCCGGAAATCGAGATCATAGAAAATTATTCGCGCGAAGTCGGTTTGAATTTCACCGAGCGAAAAATCTCCTTCGCGCGCGCGCAATCAGCCGAGGTCTTGCACGCGGCGGTGATCGTCAATGGCGAGCCGCCCGTGTCGCGAAAAGCGATCTGCGTGGAAAAATTGTAGCCGGGCTGGAAGCCGCGCCCCACCGTGCCGATGCGCGCCTCTTTCTCGTCAACCGTGACCATTTCAAATTCCGTCGCCTGTGGCCAGTCCTCGAAATTATTCGCCGCAATGCCGTAATCGAATTCCAAATAAACGCCCGGGCTTTGGAATGCGCCGACGTAGGAATTCGTCGCGGATGCGGGCACGGCCTTGAACTCATGCGGCAAGTTCATCGTGAATGGACCCGCGTGATAAGTCTTTCCACCCGAGCCGCCCATCGAATGGCAGCCGCTCACCAAAAAAATCAATCCGAAGGAAAAAACCGTCGCGGCTAAAAAGTGAAAAATCTTTCTGCTCATCGTTAGAAAAAATACGCCTTTTCCTCTGCGAGTCGAGTCCCGTTTTTTCCATCGGTCTTTGTGCGGAAATCCATAAAGAAAGGAAGAAAATCCCCACAAGTTTCCCGCAAACTTTAAACTTTAAACTCTTCCCGAGTCCCTTAACATGACTTCATGGCGAAAGTGCTTTTGGTGGACGATGAAATGACCATGGTCCAAATGGTGACCGAAATGCTTCGCCTCGAAGGTCACGAGGTTTTCCCTTACACGAATTCCAAGGACGCCCTCGCGGGTATCGAAACTCATCTGCCCGAGATCGTCATCACCGATCTTTACCTCGACAAGACCCGCGCGCATGGCTTGGAGATTCTTCAAAAGGCGCGCGCCATCACGCCACCCGCGAGCGTCATCGTCATCACCGCGTTCGGCAGCATCGAGACGGCGGTCGAGGCGATGAAAAACGGCGCCTACGATTATCTCGAAAAACCTTTCAAACTCGACGAACTTAATCTCTGCATCCAGCGCGCGCTTTCCTATAACGAGGCGATTTCCGAAAATCTTTACCTGCGCAAGCAGCTTAAGAAAAAATATCAGTTCAGCCAGCTCATCGGCACGTCGCCGCAAATGCAGGCGGTCTGCAAGATGATCGAACGCGTCGCGGATACCGACAGTACCATCCTCATCCTCGGCGAAAGCGGCACAGGCAAGGAACTGGTCGCGCGCGCGTTGCACTTCAATAGCCGCCGCCAATTCGCGCCGTTCATTCCCGTGAATTGCAGCGCGCTGCCAGAGACGCTGCTGGAATCGGAATTGTTCGGCCATCGCAAGGGCTCGTTCACCGGCGCGGTGAATGACAAGAAAGGACTTTTCCAGGAGGCGGACGGCGGCACAATTTTTCTCGATGAAGTCGGCTCGATGTCAGCGATGTTGCAAAGCCGTTTGTTGCGCGTGTTGCAGGAGCGCGAGGTGCGGCGCGTCGGCGACAACACGCCGAGCTATATCAATGTGCGCGTGCTTGCCGCGACGAATGAGCCGCTCGAGAAAAAAATGAAGGACGGCAGTTTTCGCGAAGACCTTTATTATCGCCTGAACGTCATCCCGATCAATTTGCCCGCTGTGCGCGAGCGCCTCGAAGATGTTCCCCTGCTCGTCGCGCATTTTCTCCGCAATCGCATCAATCCCCGCAGTGGCCATCCGGTGCAGATCACGCGGCAGGCGATGGAAGCCTTGAGCCGGCATGATTGGCCGGGCAACGTGCGCGAATTGGAAAATGCCATCGAGCGTTCCGCGACGCTTTGCGAGGGCAACGTGATTCAACTCACCGACTTGCCGGCGAATGTTTCCCAAAACGCCGCGCCGAGCGCCGATGCCGGCGAACTGGCCCAGCTTCCCACGCCGCATCCTGCCATCAAGACGCTTTTCCCGGCGGACGCCACGACCATTCCCGCGAGTGTGACGGCATCGCCCGCCGGCACGCCGCCGCTTGCGCCCTCCGCGCCGGTCAATTCGGATTTGCCGCTCAAGGATTTTCTGCGCGAGCAGGAAGTCGCCTACCTGAATCGCGTGATGGCGATGATGGGCGGCGACAAGGAAAAAGCGGCGATCCACCTGGGCATCAGCCTCGCGACGCTTTATCGCAAACTTTCCGAAGACGAACGGACGGCCTAAACGTCCGTCCCCGTTCTGATCGCCTACGAATCTTTTGCGGTTAAAATAAAAAACCTGCCGCAAGATTTCTCTCACGGCAGGCGCAAGGAATTCTAAAACTTTTTAGAAACGATGGTCGCGGTCATGGCCGTCGCGGCCGTGATCATCATGCCCGCGGTCGTCGCGAAAACCGCGATGGTCATCATGGAAACCAAAGCCGCGGTCATGGCCGATTTCGATGCGAACGTCGTGATGAGTAAAGCGTCCGATGCGGTCGCGGCCCAGACCGTCAATGAAGAAGTGGCCGTGATCAAAGCGATAGCCATTGAGCACAATGCTGTGATGGAACAGGAAATCCACGCGCAAACGCGGCACGAAATACCCGCGCAGTTCGGGATCCCAGAAATGATCGTAGCCAACGAAGATGAAGGCATCGGGCGTCAGGCCGAAATCAACGTCCGCAGCCACGCGTCCGCCGAATTCCAAACCGATTCCCGGCACGAACACCGCCGCGGGCGGAAGAGGCGCCCAGCCGACGAAGCCGTCCGATTCCGCATGCCGCCATGTGACCCACGCCGGCGCGTAATCATAACCCGGAACCCAAACCCAACTCACGCCATCGCGCGTCCAGCGGCCATAATGGAAGGCAGTTCCACCCCAGGGATAATCGGATTCCCATGACCAACCCGCGTCTGTGTAAATCCAGTGGCCGGCATCACCGTAGGGACGCCATGCGGGATCTACCGCCGCAACCGTCGGACGCCAGCACAAGCCCAGGCCCGGTTCCTGCACCCACGAGCCATAAGGCGAAAGTTGATCATGAAAACTATCGAACGTCGGCCCGCCCGGCGCGGATGGCGGAGGCGCGATCGTTGCCGAAGGCGGCGGTGGAACCGCGCTCGGCGCGGGGGGCGTGGGCATTGCGGGAGCCGCTGGTGCGGCGGGTGCAGCAGCCGCATTGCTGCCGATCAAGGAGCGAATGACGTTTTGAGAAACGCCCGATTTGCTCAAATAAATGATTTGATCCGCCGAAAGATTGTAGGTCGCCCCCGCGCTGCGGATTTGCGACAGGATCACGTCCTCACCCAGTCCCGCTTGCGAGAGTTTCAGGACATCCTGCACTCCCGGTGGCAGTGAAGGCGTTTGCGCCTGTGCGGTGCCGATCGTTACCCAGCAAACCGCCGCTACTAGTAGCCAACCCAAACTCGCAACTAACTTTCGCCCTGATATTTCCAAATAGTTCATAATCATATTTTTCACTAACTTCCAGTTAAATTACCCATTCATTACACCCATGAGACGCCATCATCCAGCCAAGCTATCAAACTTTTTTTGCGCTATTTAGCCTGGCGCGGGCATACATATTGCTGACTTCGGTTCAAATTTCAAGTTCTGTAGGACGTCTTGATAAAACTCATCGCGCATCCCGTTAAATGAGACATAAACCCGAATGCGCGATTTCACAAAAAAATTGTGCGTCCGACCGCCAGCTTGCTTGAGCGGAATTAACCGCGCAAAAATTTTCTGCGCGTCACGTATCCGTCACCCATTCCGGCTCGTATGGTTCCACCAAAACTTTCCCAAGAAAATTTCGCGAACGCAAATGCGCGAAGGCATCCGCCGTGCGATCCAGCGGAAAAACGGAATCAATTACCGGCTTTAATTTTCCCGCCGCCGCCAACGCGAGGGTCGCTTCGATGTCCGCGCGGTTGCGGCCGTAACTTCCCACGAGCCGCTGCTGTTTCACGAACAGCGGCCACAAGTTCAATGTCACTTCGCGGCCCGCCGTCGCGCCGCACGTCACCACCGTGCCGCCGCGGGCGAGACATTCAAAAATTTTCGGCAGCACTTCGCCCCCGATGTGTTCCACCACCAGATCCACGCCGC
The DNA here is from genome assembly GCA_036268055.1 of Verrucomicrobiia bacterium. Classification (NCBI taxonomy): domain Bacteria; kingdom Pseudomonadati; phylum Verrucomicrobiota; class Verrucomicrobiia; species Verrucomicrobiia bacterium. Next base: position 23,528 of record DATAUW010000011.1, read on the forward strand.
GCTTTTCAGTGATGCGCCGCACCTCGGCGGGCCATGCGGCGTCCGTGTTGTCCACGACAAAATCCGCGCCGAGCCGCTGGCCGAGATCGCGTTTGGCCTCGCTCGAAGCGGTGGTGATCACCCGCGCGCCGAGCCCTTTCGCGATTTGAATCGCCGCCGAACCCACGCCGCTGGCCGCGCCCATCGCGAGCACCCAATCGCCGGGTTTCACCTGCGCGCGATTCGTCAGCATGTGCATGGCGGTGCTGCCCGCGAGGCTAAGCGCGGCGGCGGTGTCGAACTCCACGCCGGGCGGCAACCGCACGAGCGCGCGCGCCGGTACGACAACTTTTTCCGCAAAACCTCCGTCGCGCTGCACGCCGAGCAGTTCGCCGCGCAAACAAAGCGATTCCTCACCGCGCCGGCAAAACTCACATTCGCCGCAAAACAAATTGGATTGCACCGCAACCTCGTCACCGACTTTCCAATCCTGCACCGCCGCGCCGACTTGCACGATGCGCCCGGCAACTTCCCCGCCCGGCGTGCGCGGCAGGGGAACTTTGATCGGCAACTCGCCTTTCTCCAGCCACAAGTCGAGATGGTTGAGCCCGCAGGATTGCACTTGGACGATAACCTCGTCCGCAGCGGGTTTCGGCTCCGTGACCTCGCGCAATTCAAATTTCCCCGGGGTTCCATGCGCCAATAATTGGACCGCTTTCATAGCACTATTCAACACCCGCTCCGCGCCCGCCGCAAGTCCGGGCGGGCGGGTCTGCGACCCGCAGCAAAGGCACATAAGGTCAAGCCGCTAACGGCTCAGCCCTTCGTATGCCCTTTAAATTCAGGAATTGTGATTCGCAAACTGTTGCCGAGCCTTGGACGGCAATCTTCGCGAGAATTGCTGCGGGTCGCAGACCCGCGGTCCGCTCAGAAAGTCAGATTCACATTCTCGTCGCCCGCTGGTCTGCGCCGTTTTGATGCAAGATTACCGCACTGACTTTTCCATCTTCGCCTTTGACAAAAGTTAATTGCGCATCCACCACCTTGAGAAAAAAGTTTGTTTCCGATTCGGGAAATATTTCGAGGAAGGATTGGCCCGTGAGCATCACGTAAAAATGTTCTCCGTCGCGTTTAGCGGTCAAGGTCAGGCCGGGCCGAAAAGAATATTCACCAACGAAAGCGTCAAACGCTTTTGGTTCCATTGCAATCGCGACATGCTTTTTCTCGGCGATGGCATCACCGGCTCTTTTCGCGGTTTGATCCAGGCCGCCTTGATGCAGCACGAGGCTCGTCGCTTTACCATCGGCGCCGCGATTGAAGGTAATGGTCGCGGCTACGGAATCGTTGAAAAATTCTGTGTCGGATTCCGCGAACAACGGCAGATAACCCTGGCCGGTCATCTGTCCTTCCAAATGCCCATTCGCGACGCGCACGCTGAAAAATATTTCCGGGCTGAATTGATAACGGCCGGAATAGTTCGTGAGCGTTTTGGAATTGAGTTTGATTTCGACGTGCGTGGGGGCGGGTTTCGCGGCGTCCGCGGGTGATTGCGCGCGCAAGAAATTCATGCCGAAGGCGTCAACGTCTTTCGCGGAACTCGCCAGAATGACAATCGCGCGCCCGTTGTGTTTATCGAATCCAAGAAACGACCGGTAGCCGCCCGTTCCGCCATTGTGAAAAAATAAATCGTCGCCGCGAACGGTCATTGTCATCCATCCAAGGCCAACCTTGACGGCGGATGAATCGGCAGCGTGACGAGTCTTTTCCGTGAGTTCGAGTGCGGCGTTCAAATCGGTTTTTCCCGAGCCTAAACCTGCCGAGGCTAATTTCAGCATGTCGTTCACGGTTGAACGCAACGCTCCCGCGCCTGCGAGCGTGGGCAAATCCCAATTCGCCACCGCTTTGCCATTCTCGTCATGGCCAGTCGCAAGACGCGCGCGCATTTCCGGTGTCAGCGTGATCATGGTATGGGTCATGCCGAGCGGATGGCAAACGCGCTCGATCACCAGCGCTTCGTAATTGGTTCCCGCCCGCAACGCCAGCAAGTGGCCAAGCAAACCTACGCCGAGGTTGGAGTATTCGAAGTTTGCGCCGGGTTCATTAGTGGGCGTGTAACTCCGCAGAAAATCATACAGGTTTTCCACCGTATAATCGGCGTAGGGATTTTGCGCATCGCGCGGCGAAAAGTTTTTCGGCAGGCGCGGCAAACCGGAGGTGTGTGTGGCCAAATCTTCGAGCGTGATGGCGCGGCCCTTGATTTGCATATGCACATTTGCCGGTAAATATTTGGTGATCGGGTCGTCGAGCTTCACTTCACCGCGCGCCACCATGTCCGCCAAAATTAATGAGGTAAAAACTTTGGTGATCGAACCGATTTCAAAAACGGAATCGCCATCTGCCGGCGCGCTGTCTTTGCCATTCATATTGCCGTAATGAATGATGCGCGTGCCGCTGACATCAATCACGCCGGCCACGATCGCTTCCGTGCCGCCGCTGGCACTCACGCGGGCGCGAATGTCCGCTTCAAGATCGCCGCCGGACCAATAATCATTCGCGCACGAAATATACGGTGCGATGAAGGTGAAGGCGGTGATCAAGAGCCAGGTGCCAGTTGTCCAGTTCATATTATTTAGCAGCCGCGGAGGGGACACGGATTAAACACTGATAGGGGAAACTTTTCTGAGCGCAAATTAACGGTAATTAAACGACTTCGAGCGGACATTTTGGCAACGCATCAATGAATGACTGGCCGTAGCGTTTTACGAGGATGCGGTTGTCGAGGACGACGACGATGCCGGTGTCGGTCTTCGTGCGGATCAAACGGCCGACGCCCTGGCGGAATTTCAAGATCGCCTCGGGCAGGGAAAAATCGCTGAACGCATTTCCGCCATGGGATTCGATGTGCTCGATGCGCGCCTCGATCAGCGGATGGTCGGGCACCGCGAACGGCAGCCGCGTGATGATGACGTTCGAGAGCGCTTCGCCGGGCACATCCACGCCCTGCCAAAAACTGTCCGTGCCGAACAGCACCGAGTCCACGTTCTCTTTGAATTTTTCGAGCATTACCGAGCGCGGCGTGCCGGTGCCTTGCACATAACACTCCAGCTTGAGACGTTCAAAAAACGGCGCCATGCGGTCGGCGACTTCCTGCATCAATTTATAACTCGTAAACAGCACAAACGCCTTGCCGTGCGTCTGCGTCACAAAATGTTCCACCCACTGGATGAGGGCATCGCGATAACCGGCATCGCGCGGGTCAGGCATTTTTCCGGCGACGAACAATTTCATCTGCTTCTCGTAATCAAAGGGCGTGCCGACCTGCATGGCGGTGGCTTTTTCCGCGCCCACGCGCCGGACGAAATATGTGAGGCCGGGAAATTGGTTGCGCTGCATGCCGGACGCGCGCGGCGAGCGTTTGACTTTGTCGTCAGCGGCGGGAAGCTGGCGTTCGGAAATCGAAAGCGTGGCGCTGGTCATGATCACCGAAGTGTCCGCGCCAAAAAGGCGGCGGCGCAAATAATCAGCTACGTCAATCGGCGCAGCGTTGAGCGCGAGATTTTTTTGCGTCTTGCCCGCCCGCTCAACCCAATAAACATATTCGTCGGCGCTTTGACTGAGAAACATCGCGACTTCCTCGCGCAGTTCGCCGAGGCGGCGGTTGCACTCCATCAATTCCTGGCCAGTGTCAGCATCCTTGCTTTGTTTGATCAATTCGCCGACGGCTTCGCGCAATTTTTGAATCGGCAGCGTGACACTGTCCACGACCAGGTCGGGATGGCGGATGCGCAACTCCGTCCACACGCGGCGTTGTTTGGCGGCATCGTCGCCGCCGAATTTATCGCGCTCGGCAATTTGCCGACGCAAGTCTTCGCAGGCGGTCTCCACCTCGTCGAAAAACTTATCCGTCTCATCCAGCAGTTGCGCGACGAGCGAAACCGTCGGACCCTGGCGCAAGGTCGCGAGGATGCCTTTGTTGGTGCGCGGATTCCAAAGGCGTTGCAAGGAATAGCGCACCTGGCCGCTGGACACGCTGAGCCCGATGTGCCGCGACGCCACGCTCTCCATCTGGTGCGCTTCGTCGAAAATGACGAAATCGTTCTTGAATAAGATACCGCCTTCGACCTCTTCTTCCACGCCGCCGAGCAGTGTGAAAAATAAGGTGTGATTGAGCACGAGAACATCGGAGGACAAAATGCGTTTTCGCGCGCGTTGAAAAAAACAGACGCCGTTCTGCTGGCCGAATTCGGATTGATGCCCGCAAATTTTCGGCGAGCACAAGCCGCGTTCGGAACAAACATGCGACCACACGCGCATGTCCGGCTCGATCTCGAAATCCGACAGGCTGCCATCGGTGGTAGTCTTCGACCATTCGTGGATGCGCTGCAACTCGGCGGCCTCAGGCGAAGTGAACAAACTGTCCGCGTGCTGCATCGCTTTCATGAGGCGGCGCGAGCAGAGATAATTCGCGCGGCCCTTGAGCATGGTGTAGCTGAATTTCACCGGCAGGATTTTCTCGAGCATCGGCAAATCTTTTTGCGTGAGCTGCTCCTGCAAATTGATGGTGTGCGTGGAAACGATGGCTTTGCGGCCCTTGGCCACGGCGTGCAGAATGGCAGGCGCGAGGTAGGCAAGACTTTTGCCGACGCCCGTGCCAGCCTCGACCACCAAATGCTCACCAGTTTCGAGCGCCTTGGCGACGGCGACGGCCATGCGCTGTTGTTGCGGGCGAAATTCGAAGTTGCTCGCCTTGGACAAAATGCCGCTGGGTGAAAACAGTTCTTCCACTTGCGCCACGAGATCGGCGCCGGAACCGGCGGCCTGGGGATCAAGAATTGCGATCACGTCCGAGGCTGGCGCGTGACGATTTCCTGTCGCGCCTGGTTTTTCACGATGGCATTGGGCGCGAGCACGCCGCGCCAATTCGTGCAGGGATAGATAACCGAGCCGCGCCCGATGATGCTGCCGGGGTTCAACACGGAGTTGCAGCCGATGTCGGTGTTATCACCGAGCAGCGCGCCGAACTTGCGCAGGCCGGTATCGAACTCCACGCCTTCGTTTATGACTTTTACGTGACTGGCCATTAATTTTACGTTGGAGATTTTCACGCCCGCGCCGAGATGCGCCTTGTAGCCAAGGATGGAATCGCCGACGTAGCTGAAGTGCGGGACAGTCGCATAATTAAAGAGCATTGAATGTTTAAATTCGCACGCATTTCCGATCACGCAATGGTCGCCGATGATGACGTGTTCGCGGATATAAGCGTTGTGGCGGATTTCGCAATTCCGCCCGATGATCGCCGGGCCTTTGATCATCGCGCCGTCTTCGATCACGGTGCCAGCGCCGATGACGACTTCCGGCCCGATGAAAATCCGGCCGCGCTCATGCGGATACGAGGTCGAACTGACGTTCGCCTGGACATAAGCCTTGAGCTTTTTGAGCGCGTCCCACGCGTACGGACAATCCTCGAACAACTCCGTATGCTCGGTTTGGCTCAGATCGAAGAGGTCGCTAGGCTTTAGCATCTGAGTAAAATAAAGAATTTGTCCACAAGGGAAAGGCATTTTTAACCGCGGAGGTCCTTGCGGACGGCCACTGGAAGAAGGACGTTTTTAGCCACGGATGGAACACAGACTAAACACTGATTAAGGAATCCTTTTTTCTATGTTCAATCCGTGTTCCATCCGTGGCTAAGATTCCTGTCTTCCTCCGCGTCTCCGCGATTAAATTCGGCTTTGAATTTCTATTTCCCTGCGGTTTTTTCATGTTAAATTACTTCTGCTTTCAAAATAATTTTATGGACCTGACACAGACGGCTTACGGCACTTGGAACGGCGGACGCTACATGCACTTCGGCGAGGCGCTCAGCGAGGAACGGTTTATCCAGACGATTCAGCTTGCGTATCAAAAGGGCATTCGCACGTTCATGACAGCGGATGTTTATGGCGCGGGCGCGGCGGATGAAATGCTCGGGCGCGCGCTGAATGGTTTGCCGCGCGATTCGTATTGCCTCGTCGGCGCGATCGGGCACGATTTTTACAAGGGCGAACGCGCGGGCGCGAAAGGTTATCCGCGCTTCACTTCCACGCAAACTCCGGGTGAATACGCCTCTTACCTGCGCATGGCGACGGAGAAATCCCTGGCTCGTTGTCGCGTGGACAAGTTCGACTTGCTGATGTTGCACAACCCGGACTTCACTGGTTATTCGAATGAAAAAGTTTGGAGCGCAATGGACAAAGTGCGCGATGCGAAGCTGGCGGATCGTTTGGGCGTCGCACCGGGACCCGCGAATGGGTTCACGCTGGATGTCATCATGTGCCTCGAACGATTCGGCGCGTTGCTGGATTGGGCGATGATTATTTTGAATCCGCTGGAGCCGTGGCCGGGCCGTTTGGTTTTGCCGGCGGCCTCGCAGCATGACGTGAAGCTGATCACGCGCGTGGTGGATTACGGCGGGTTGTTTCACGATGACGTGAAACCGGGGCATCAATTCGGCCCACAGGATCATCGCACCTTTCGCCCGGCGGGCTGGGTGGAAGCGGGCGCGGCGAAGATCGAAAAATTGCGTGACATCGCGAAGGCGCATCATCTCACGATGCTGCAACTGTCCTGCGCGTGGAATCTTTCGCAGCCGCCGGTCAAGAGCGTGATCCCAACGCTGATCCAGGAGGTGGGCGCGAATGCGAAGCCGATTGAAGCGAAAGTTGACGAATTGGCGACGTTGCCTAACGTGAAATTGAACGAAGAGGAAATGGAAATCATCAACGAGATTGGCGACAACCAGGGTTGCATGGAGTTGAAGGGCTCAAATCGCGCGCACACGGGCGAGGCGCTGCCGGATCGCTGGAGCATTACGCAGGAGCATGAAGTGATCGCGAAGCGGTGGAGCATTGATCCGGATGCGGACCTGGCTTATACGCACAAGGCGGTGGCGTAAGTTTGTCAGCCACGGATGGAACACGGAGTGAACACTGATTTCTCCTGCGAGCGGCGTTGAGGGGGATTTAGATTCTGTATATTGAGTAGCGACTTGAATTCAATCCAATATGCTTAGCGAAAGTCCAATAATCATAGTCAGGCGGCTGTAGGTGTGTCATGCGCTTTGGCGATACCAAGTCAGTGAACAAAATAGTCTGCGCGCTGATCCTGCTGGCCGGTCTCAGCTTGAGCGCTCGTGCCGATGACGATCGTTTCGGTTTGGAGGTCACCAATGGCGGAGGTTACCACCTGGAGACTCATTTTAAGCAACGTGTGGCGGCCACGCTAACCACCAGCGCCATTTCTCCCGAAACAGTGGACGGAACCATCACTGTTTACGCTCCCATGCCTCCTGAATTGCCCATGCAACATTTGGTATCCTGCAATATCAGATGTCGCGACAACTTGGGAATTGCCCCCACCAAAGTGACGGACATTAAAAACCCCTTTCAACATTATCTTCGCCTGAATATTCCAGTCACGCCAACCTCACCGCAACATCCCCGCATTGTCGATATGACCTATGTGGTGGATCTTTATAGCGCAAAACTCGCGCCGGGCCCTTCACCAAAAGGAAGTGTATCGCCGATTCTACCGGCTTCATTCTCAATATTTACGCAGGAATCGAGTCGCGATGACTTTAATTCGCCGGCGTTCCAAAATTTTCTTAATGAGAAAGAGTTGAAACGGAAGGCAAATGAATCCGCCTTGGTTTTTGCCCAGCGTGCCTATCAAATTTTGCGCGATAACCTACATTACGTCGGCCATCCCTTTTCGGGTAAAGCTTCCACTTTGTGTCAGACCTTGACGGGTGATTGCGGTGTTTACGCCATCATGTCGGCTTCCACGCTGGCGGCAAATGAAGTGCCGGTCGCCACGTTTCCCGGGCGGTGGGCATATGATGAGAAGGCGGACTACGGCCAATTCCATTGCTTCAATGGATTCTTTGAGCCGGGGGTCGGTTGGATCACTTTCGACGCGCTCAACAAGTTCGGTTCAGTGGATGGCAACTTCATTGCCTTCAGTCTTACCTCTGACGATTGTCCCGAACCTGGAATCACCCGCCCGCTCTGGCAATTTCAGATTGGGATTTACCATGGTCACTCCCCTTATCATCCCCACTTTGAAGATCATTGGCATGTCAAAGTAGTATCGCGATAGCGACTCCAAAAAGTTTGATTACCTATTTTTTTGGTTCAAGGGATTTGTGGGAGCCGTCGCAGTATGGTTGTTTTTTGGAGAGGCCGCAGACGCAATCGTTCATGCCTTTTCCGGCGAGGATTTTGGGCAGGCATTTTTCGATGCGCGACTCGCGCGTCACGGATTGTTTGGGGGCGGAGAAAAAGAGGTTGTAGGCGCGCTGGCGTCCGGGGGTCAGTGCCTTGAAGGCGGTGTTCAGGGCGGGGTTTTTCTTTAATTTATTTTGAAGTTCCTCGGGGAATTTGAGGTTGGCAATCGCTTTGAATTCGACTTTGAGGCCAGCTTTTTCGGCTTCGATGGCTTCAAGGATGTAGGCTTTCAGCGTCGGTTCCATTTCGGTGATTTGCTGGACGCTGGTGAATTTAACCCAGCGGCCTGACTGTGAATTCTCGCCGGGTTTGAGGAGGATGCGTTTGGGGTCTTTCAGCAGTACGCCTTTGAGGAAGCCAAGGGCGCAGGATTCTTTGAGTCCATACATGATAACCAGGTTGCTATCATGAAAGGTGTAACAAGGTTTACCCCACTTGAAATCTTCGGTGAGGGGGGAGTCGAGCAGAATGGCCCGCAATTTCGCGAATTCTTCCTGCCACTTTTCGGCTTTGCTTAGATGCGCGTCAACCTTGGGATTGGTTTTGGCAGTGGAAGTCGGCTGGACGGTTTTATTTCTTGTGCTCATACATCATACAGGTTTGGCTTTCCTCATATTATCACGAATCGTAAAAAAAGTGAATCGGAGATGAGGAAGCCGCGGGTGTGCGATCACGGGCCTTAGCTCGTTTTAGCTTGAGGCCACGCCGGTGCGAACTGCCATTCGATCAATTAACGGAAAACTACGCCGTCGGGTTGACCGTTGATTCCTGAATCTTCACAGGCCCAGCCGATAGAACATCTGCCCGCTGGAGATTGGATTGGTCACAGTGTTCTGGCCGTTGACGATGGTAGGCGCGGGAGTATTGGTGCTCCAAACGGCTGAGAAAAGGTTTGTAGTAGATTGCAAAACCAATCCCGGAGCGTTGGTTGGCCAGGTCAAAACTAAATTGGTTCCGGAACGATTTATTGTCAGTGGCGGCGGCGATGGCAAAGAAAAGCTGAAGATCGTGCCAGTGCCGAGAAGGCCACCGGAAGTAGTCGTTCCATACAAGGTGTTGCCTGATAAAATCAAGCCGGTGAACGGGTAAGCACCGTCGCTGTTGGTAAGGTTCCCAAAAGAAAATGCTCCCGCGCTAAAGGTATATAAATCGGTAAACCCTGATCCGTCCGTGTTCAGGCTGAAGATGGTTCCGTGGCCGAAAGAGCCAGCGGTGCCGGCGGTTCCGTAGAGGGTATTACCCACTAAAACTAATCCAGGTTCCGGGTTGGCGCCTTCGCTATTAGTGCCATTATAACTGCTATTACCCGAAGATGCTGAAAAATAATATAGGTTCGTAAAACCCGTCCCATCCGTATTGAGTTTGAAGATCGTGCCATTGGCCGAAGGGCCGCCGAAGGTTGCCGCCCCGTATAGAGTGTTGCCCGATAATATCAGGGAAAGCGGTCTTGCGCCGTCGCTGTTGTCGGGCGACGAGCGGGAAGTTGCCGTGAAAGAATGAAGCACCTTAAAGCCCAGGCCGTTCGTGCCCATTCTGAAGATCGTGCCGCTGCCCGAACCGCCCAGCAACGCCGCGCCAAAAAAGTTAGTGCCAGAAATCAACCCGGCAATGGGATTGGCTCCGTCCGAACCACCGGTGAAGGTGTGCAAGTTGGTAAAGCCCGTGCCACCGGTGCCGCCCGCGAAGATTGTGCCGTTGCCGGAAGCGCCGCCGAACGCCGAGGTTCCGAACAAGGTATTATTCGTGAAAATTAAAGCGGAGTTGTAAAGAATGTCGGATAGTTGGTTGGGTGGAAAATTGACAAAATTATTCAGGTCGGCAAAGCCAGTGCCATCGGTGTTGACCTTAAAAACGGTGCCGGCATCCAAAGGGCCCGCCGTTTCCGTAACGCCATATAACGAGTTCCCGGATAAGATTAGATTTGAATAGGGTTCCGCGCCATCACGGTTAGTCCATTGGGTGTTCGAGTCGATCAAAACGGGTGACGTGAAAGTATATATGTTTGTGAAAGTTGAGTTATCCAGATTGAACCCGTATATCAAGCCGTAATCGGCGGCGCCGCCTCCCAAGGTAATTGCCCCATATAGAGAACGGCCCGATAAAGTCAGGTTTGCGCTCGGTGAACCTCCGGTGGCAGTTCCATAGGCTGCGAAGTTATATAGAGGCTTAAAGGTCTGTGCCGACACGGAGCCAGTATTGACCAAGCTGGAAGCCGCTATCAGCGCAGGTAGAACTAGACAGTTTTTTATAATCCTTTTAAGAAAAATCATTCGGGCGACAAATTATGAAAATAAGTTTATTAGCACAAGCTTGTTCTTTATATTTAGTTGATCTCAATTAAGAGGCGTCTTGCTTGGCATCGAAAACCTGTATTGTAAGGCCATGATCGAATCAAATGGCGCAAATGTCGCGCAGCATTTCACCGAATTTCTGGCGAAGGTTGAGCGTGGTGAAACGATCCGAATACGCGATCACGGACGGATGATCGCCCGCATAGCGCCGGACTGTGATTTTATGGCGGGACAACAGGCGGCTGAATTGTTCCTGGGACATCGCGCGGATGCCGAAGCTCCGGACGCTATAGCCGGGGAACTTAGAAACGGTTGAAACCGTTTTTTGCGCGGGCCGGAGTGTTTTTCCCTCAACTGAAGTTGAGGGTTAATGAGAAGTAATCGGCTAGTATGGCGGTTTTGGCTCCAGGTAGAAATTCTATCGTCCCTATCGGGACCTCGGTTAAGCGGCGGCGGTTTAAAAAGAGGAAAGTTTTGGCTTCCGCTGGGCACTAATTTAATAGGAAAATTTCCCCAAAACATCCGTGTTTTATTTCGTGTTCCATCTAGATTTTATCTTTCCTCCGCGCCTCCGTATCTCCGCGGTTAAAAATTCGCCTCCGTCCTCACCATCAACGACCACTTGCCACCAACCGCTTTTCAGCCCATAGTACCATACGTTTTCGCAGCATGAGCACAGCCGCCATACCGCCAGCCAGTCGCGCGGACCAACCCGCCGCCGCGCCCGCGCCGGATTTTTCCAAACCGGTCGTCAAACCCCGTAAAAGCACCCTCAAACTCATCGGCGAAGTCCTCGACCACGGCGGCCCCGGCTACCTCCAATTCGCCATCACCAACATCTGCAACGCCAAGTGCGACTTCTGCGGCTTCGCCGTGGACCGCTTCGACCCCAAGCAACGCCGCAGCGTCACGCTCCAGGAAGCGCGCGACGTTATTGACATCGCCGTGCGCAACCACATCGGTTACCTCCTCTTCGTCGGCGGGGAACCCCTCGCGCACAAGGATCTTCGCGCCATGGTCCGCTACTGCGCCGAGTCCGGCATCCACCCGATGCTCTGCACCAACGGCTCCCTCTGGACCGAACAAAACATGCGCGCGCTCGCCTCCGACGGCCTCAGCAGCGTCATCATGTCCATTGATTCGCACGACGTGGCGAAGCACGAAAAAAATCGCGGCCTGCCCGACGTCTGCCGCAAGATCAAACACGCCAACGAAGTCTTCAAAGAACTCGGCATCCAGACCACTGCCAGCGTCACCGCCAGCAAGCTCATTGACGACTACGAAAAACTTCCCGGCTTTCTAAAAACCCTCGGCTTCACCAGTTGCACCTTCAGCTACCCGCTCACCTCGCTCGCTTCGAGTTACTTGAGCTTCAGCGATTCCAGCCTCGTCAATTATAAGACTGACGAACTCATCGCCGTCTTTGAAAAAATCAAGCAGATGAAATCCAACAGCGGTTTCCCCGTCGTGAACCCGCAGGAATCCCTGACCGAAATGCAGCGCCACCTGCGCAAAGAACCCGAAAAATTCGGCTGCCTCGGCGGCCACAAATATTTCTATCTCGATTGGAATTTGAACCTCTACCGTTGCCACGCCTGGGAAACCCCCATGTGCAACATCTATGAATTCGACCAATCCAAACTCATCCGCGATGGCTGTACCCGCTGCATGATTGATTGCTACCGCGACCCCAGTGTCATGCAATTCATCGCCATCAGCGCGAGCGACGCCTACAACAACCTCAAGCGCGGCAAAGTCCTCGCCGCCGCAAAAAATATTTTCGATTCCCGCAACCTCACCTCCATCAAAGCCGTATGGGACGACCGCAAATGGATCGGCGAAGTTTAAACCATGATAGAAATAATATGGCGATAAAGTTTGCCGCCGCGCCGCCTCTGAGTCCGAATAATTACGGATGCGACGTACGTAATCATTCATCTGCTTTGCCCTTGCGAGATTGTGAGCGTTCGACGTATTTACATCACGAAGTTTGAAAGAGTTACCTGATGAAAACCTTTGACGTATTGCCATCCGAGCCCGAGCCGCTGTCCCGCCGGTTTAAGTTCATCCACACCGAGAAGGAGAACCGCCAGTCGTTCATCATCGTCTGCATTTTTCTCTGGTCCATACTCACCTATTTGTTCATCACGCACTTCGTCATGATGGCCGTCGAGATCAAAGGCGCCAGCATGTGGCCCACGCTCCTCGATGGCCAGCGCTACATGCTCTATCGCGCGCCTTACCACTGGCGCGCGCCACACCGCGGCGAAATCGTCGTCATCCGCGATCCCGAAGACCATCAGCTTTCCATCAAGCGCATCGTCGGCTTGCCCAACGACCTCATCGAGATCCGCCACACCGGCGTCTATATCAACAACATCAAATTTTCCGAACCCTATCTCACGTCGTTCTCGACCTGGGCCTCCGGCAATCGCCTGGTCAAGCCCACCCGCCTTGGCCCCTCGGATTATTTCGTGATGGGTGACAATCGCGACCGCAGCGCCGACAGCCGCATCTACGGCGCCGTCCCGCGAAATTTCATCCTTGGCGTCATCAGCAAAACAAATTAAAATCCGGGGATGACAAGTTTTTGTCGTCCCAACCTCCAACCTGCCTGCCCGCTCGGAGTGCGAACCCACTGAATCCATGAGCCTCAAACTCTATTTCCTCCGCCACGGTCAAACTGCTTTCAGCCGCGACAACGCCTTCTGCGGCGCCGGCCTCAATCCCGAACTCACCGCCGACGGCCAGGCGATGGCCGAATGTTTCGGCAAAGCCTATCAAAGCCTTCCCTGGGCCGCCGTTTATGCGAGCCCCTTGAAACGCACCATCGCCACCGCCAAGCCGCTCTGCGATGCCATCGGCGCGCAGATGGAATTGCGCGAAGACCTGATGGAAATTCGCTACGGCAAATGGGAAGGCAAATCCATCCCTGAAGTCACCCAGGAATTTCATGACGATTATATCCGCTGGTCCGCCGATCCCGCGTGGAACGGCCCGACCGAAGGCGAACAAGCCGTCGTGATCGCCCGCCGCGCGCTCCAGGTCGTCGAGGAAATCCGGCAGAAATTCACCACCGGCAATGTGCTCGTCGTCTCGCACAAAGCCACCATCCGCATCATCCTGTCGAGCCTGCTGGGAATTGACGTGGGCCGCTTCCGCTATCGCCTCGCGTGCCCGGTCGGCTCGGTGAGCCAGGTTGAATTCACCCACGAAGGCCCGCTGCTCCACACCCTCGCCGATCGCGCCCATCTTGATGCCCGCCTTCGCTCCTCGCGCGGCACCTGAAAAAATTTCTCCACAGCAGCGGCGGTGCCCATGACCGCCGAATTCTTGAATGGGAGGCCGAGCGTACTCGCGAGCCGTATCTAAAACAATACCCCGCCTCCGCTGCCGCACGATCGAACCTCAAAGTATTCATCCCCCTCCCCGCAACAATGTGGGAGAGAGACCACTTATCTTTTGCGAACGTGAAAACGAAACTTCAGATTCATTCACAAAACTAAAAAAGAAAACGGCGCTCGATCGAGCGCCGTCACTTTCTGAATTATAAATAAGAATCGCCGCCGATTCTTTTTCCGCGATTAAAATGAAACCGTCTCGTTCGTCCGCGCGGCATCCGTCACCCCCCACAAATTGATCGGGTTCAAGCTCGCGCCGTATTTCAAGTAGCGCGCGCTGCCATCGGCGAACGCGTGGTTCGATCCGCCCGACAAAATTCCCGAGGCGCCGATGCCCGTGTGTTGCGACCCATTGTTGCTGCTCGAATGGCGGCCCAATTCCAGTTCCGTCAAATCGTTTCCGTAACCCTCATACAGGTCCATGTAATATTGGGAGGAGTCCGAACGCTTCTCGCCGAAAGCGATTGTTTCCGAAGGATACTGAATGCTGATGGATCTCAACGCGAACGGCGAGTTGCCATTCATGTAAGTGGTGAAGTCGGATTCGGTCAACGACTGCTGGAAGAAATCATTCCACCCATTGATCATGTAACTGCGCGGCGCGGCATCCGCGGAATATTTATTGGTGTCGTAACCAGAGGTGGTCGTCATCGGCACGCCGGGACCGTCCGTCGGGCAGCGCAGAACCTGGACCGTTTGATAACTGTTCTGCAGCGAATAAGGCCAGCGGCCCGCCGTCACGCGCGTCGGAAAAAATCCGTCGTTGTCATCGCTGTACATCATCACGGAAAGACCAAGCTGCCGGAGATTATTGATACACGCGGTGCGGCGGCCCATCTCTTTCGCGCGCGCCAGCGCCGGCAGTAACAGCCCCGCCAGGATCGCGATGATCGCGATCACCACGAGTAACTCGATTAAAGTGAAACCCCGGTGATTTTCCTTCGCCCCATTTTGCATGCGTGTCGTGTTTGTCATAACAATTAGTCCAGTTGTCTTTCCGTTGTCTTTTATCTAGGCATAACCAGCCCACTCAGCTTACTCTGGGCACTAAGCAAACCCTGTGCCCAACCGATTAAATGAACATCTCGAATATTTTGCCGCGCCCAGCGTCATTCATCTTTGAATGAGCAAAAAAAACTTCATTATCTTGTCCGTGGCCCTGGCGGCGGTCGTGGCCCTTTATTTTTACCTGTATAAAGACTCATTCAGCCGCGCCACTATTCAAATCTCTCACACAATTCGCCCGCGCGGCTCCTTCTTCACCCGCCGCGCGCAAAACGCCCCTGCCGATGCTGACATGAATCTGGTCATGTTCCGGCTCGAACACGCGCATAAACTCACGTGTATCAAGGTGATTCCCATCCCTGAACTCGAGACGAACAAATATGCCCACCCCATTTGGGACATCGTCTCCGATTCCAATTCCGTTCCCGTCCAGGCCTTTTCGTATGGCACGCGCATCCGCGGGATGCATCCCACCGTCAAGGGAGCCACGCCTGATCCGTTGCAACCGAATGTGCCCTACCGCTTATTCGTCGAAGCCGGGCCAATCAAGGGCGAGCACGACTTCACCATCACCGAGGCAAATCATCTCGCGCAATAATCTGGACGAACCAAAGCACAGTTTGGTTACGTTTATTTGAAGATCAGGAAAATTTTTCCCGCGCAAAAGTTGCGCAGCTTGCGCACCCCGCGCGCAACTTTTGTATAGAAGCCATCTCAATAAACCGCCTTGGATCGCCTTGCGACCACGAACCCTGACCCGGACAGAGGGGTGACTCATCCCATACCCAACGCGTCCAAAATGATAGGGCCGCGTTGCCGCTCCGCCTCAGTCCTGAAAGGACGACAGAAATTTGTCCACCACTTTGGCGGTGAGTCTTCGTCTCGTTCAAACCAAGTCCCGACAGGGACGAAAGAATCTCGTCACAAAATTTCCCGATCACGAATTGCGGCGCGGAGAACATTTTCTGCCGCGCGAGAGGTGGGTGCGCGGGCTGGTTATTTTCCGGCGCGGAGTTTTTCTTTTTTTTCTTCTTTTTCGGCGGTCAAGGTCTTGCGGTCGCTGAGGAGTTGTTTTTCCAACTGCGACATGGTTTCGACGTCGCCTTTTTCGGCGGCTTTTTGCATTTGCTCTTTTACGAAGAGTTCGCGCTCGGCGATCTTGGCGGCGTATTTTGAATCTATTTCGGCAAGGTCTTTTTTCTGTTGATCGGTCAATTTGACGGTGGGCGAGTTTTTGTTCAACCGGTCCATCGCGAGTTCGTAAGCGGATTTCATAAATGGTTCGTAGAAAATATTTGGACTTCGGAAAAACGATCAGGAGGCTCCGGGCTTTTTCTTCCAGGGCATTTCGGGAAACTTTTGTTCGACCTTCACGTTTTCCAATTTCGGTTTGGCCATCGCCAGTTCGTCATTTTCCACGGGGGCACCGCCGGGCGCGGTCATGTTTTCTTTCCATGACGCGATGCGCGCCTGCAAGCCGTGGTGTTCGGCGGTTTTTTTATCGCCGCTTTTCATGTAAAACAGCGAAAGGTTGGTGTGGACGAGTTGTTCCTTGGGCTTGAGCGCCTCGGCTTTGTGGCCTTCGGCAATCGCGGTCGCATAATCGCCTTTGCGATAATAGGCCATGCCGAGCGAAAGCTGAGCGTCGAAATAGTGGGAGTCTTCCGCCAGGATGGCGCGCAATTTCACGATGGCCGAATCGTAATCGGCCGTGCTGAAATCATACATCGCGTCGTCGTATTGGTCCTGAAGGGTGGACATAAAAAGCTTTTGACAAGTCATGGTATCCCACGAAAGTAGTGCCCGCAACTCCTGTTGCAGCGTAACCGTTTCGCCGGGAGGGCGCGCAAATCCATGCCCATTAAATTAATTTCGACTGACTTCGACGGCACGCTGTTCGCCGAGTTCGCGAATCCGCCCATCCCGCTTGAATTGCAACAACTCATCGGCGACTTGCAGGCGCGCGGGGTGAAGTGGGTGATCAATACGGGGCGCGATATGCCGGGCCTTTGGGATGCGCTGGGGCGCTCGCGCGTTTCCGTGAGGCCGGATTATCTGGTGCTGGTCGAGCGCGAGATCCACGGTCATCAGGAATCGCAATATGTTGGCTGGCACGATTGGAACGATGCCTGCCAGCGGGATCACGAAAAACTTTTTGTCCAGGTGCGCGCCGATTTGCCGCGGCTGGTGAGCTGGGTGAATTCGCGTTTCAACGCGACGGTTTATGAGGACGCGTATTCGCCATTTTGCCTGCTCGCGGGGAATAACGCCGATGCCGACGCGATCCATCAATATATGGAGGATTATTGCCTCGAAGTGCCGAACTTGAAAGTGGTGCGCAACGATGTGTATGCGCGGTTCTGCCACGCCGCATATAATAAAGGCACGGCGCTGGCGGAGATTTGCCGGCGGTTGGGCATTTCTGCGGGCGAAGTGCTCGCGGCGGGGGATCATCTGAATGACTTGCCGATGTTGCTGCAGGAGTTCGCGCAGTTTTTGGTCGCGCCGGCCAATGCGATGGAAGAAGTCAAAACTGTGGTGCGAAAACAAAATGGTTTTGTGAGTGAATTGCCGCAGGGCTGGGGCATCGCGGAGGGTTTGCGCTTCTACGCGGAGAAATTTTAGTGGCGATTTTTTGGCATTTTGCAACTAATTCGACAGTGGCTTGAAAATTAGAATGGCTAATTTAGCGAATATTTGTTGGTGCGCGGAATTGGGTTGTTTTTGTAAATCGTTATTAATAAGCATGATACAATACTAGATTCCGATTGCGCGCGAATGGGGGGGATGTTAGCTTGATTGTGCAATGATGCCGCGTCGCCGATAAAAAAGCGTCGCGGCGGTTTTGCCTAACAGTCTGTAAAAATTAAAAAAAACTTTCATGAGTGAAGCAACAATGACCGCCCAACCGTCGGGCGGCGCGCCCAAGGTGTCCAAAGTTTCGGAAGCCGTTATCCGCATCGCCGGTAATTCGCAAGACGGTATTCAAGCGATCGGCGGATTTCTTGCGCGTCTCGCCGGCCGCAGCGAACAGGAAGTCATGACGTTCATGACGATTCCCGCGACCATTTCTGGCGGGCCGTCCATCTTCCAAGTGCGCATCGGCTCCGGCGAAGTGCTGAGTTCCGGCGACGAAGCGGATGTGCTTATCGCCTTTTACCAGCATTCCTACGAGGGCCATATAAGCTCGCTCAAAAAGGACGGCATCGTGCTTTACGATTCCGACCACGTCGTGCCGAATCCTGAATTGGAAAAGACGTATCATCACATCGGCGTGCCGATCTCCGGCCTGACGGTCGAAGCCATCGGCGGCACGGCCAAGGACAAGGGCAAAAATATTTACACGCTCGGCCTGGTGGCAAAGATGTTCGACCTCAATGTGCCCAAGCTCGAAAAACTTATCGGCGAACGCTTCACCGGCAAAGACCCGAGCATCTTGAACAACGCTCTCGCCGCGTTCCACGCCGGCTACAGTCATTCGCTCGGCAACGTGGTCGAGACTTTCAAGTTTGTTGACAGCCAGAAACGCGCCGGGACGCAAGTCGTCATGAATGGCAACGAAGCGCTCGGCTACGGCTTGCTCGCCGCGGGCGTGCGGTTCGGCGCCGGTTATCCGATCACTCCCTGGTCGGACATCAT
Organism: Verrucomicrobiia bacterium; assembly: GCA_036268055.1. Classification (NCBI taxonomy): domain Bacteria; kingdom Pseudomonadati; phylum Verrucomicrobiota; class Verrucomicrobiia; species Verrucomicrobiia bacterium. Next base: position 42,107 of record DATAUW010000011.1, read on the forward strand.
GGAATTGCTCCGCCGCGAGTTGCCCAAATACGGCGGCACCTTCGTGCAAACCGAAGACGAAATCGCCGCGATCTCGATGGCGATTGGTTCGAGTTACTCCGGTCGCGTCGCCGTCACCGGCTCCAGCGGCCCCGGCATCTCGCTCAAGACCGAAGCCCTCGGCTGGGCGGTCATGGCGGAAATCCCACTGGTCATCGTGGATGTCCAGCGCGGCGGACCTTCGACCGGCATGCCGACGAATGTTGAACAGTCCGACTTGAACATTGCCTGTTACGGCGGCCACGGCGATTCCCCCCGCGTCGTCATTGCCCCGGCGAACGTCGAAGATTGTTTTTACATGGCCATCGAGGCCGTGAATATCGCCCGCAAATATAGCGTGCCGGTCATCATGCTTACCGACCAAGCCATCGCCACGCGCATCGAAGCTTTCACTGAGCCGAACCTCGAAAAAGTTGTCCAGGACATTTCGCCTGATTTTACCCCCGTGCCGGACCACAAGCCTTACGATTTGTCCGCGCCGGATGGCATCACCCATCACGTCGCTCCCGGCACGCGCATCCTGAGCGGCAAATATCCAGTCGCCACTGGACTTGAACATGACGAACTCGGCCACCCAACCGGTTCACCGAAATTGCACATGCAGATGAGCGCCAAACGCCGCAAGAAATTGCAAGCCCTCGGCGCTTCGTTGCCCGTGCCAAAAATCTACGGCCCGTCCGAAGGCAATGTGCTCCTCGTCGGTTGGGGTTCGACCGAAGGTCCAGTCAAGGAAGCCGTGGATCGCGCCCGCGCCGCTGGCGACAGCGTTTCCTCGATTCACTTGAAGCATTTAAATCCGCTCCCCAACGGTCTCGAAAATATTTTCGCCGGTTTCAATCACGTGCTCGTGGTGGAAATGAATGACGAAGGCCTCTACGGTTACGGCCAGTTGGCGGGCATCCTGCGCGCCCGTTATGGCGACCCGAAAATCCGCGGCATCAACAAGACCGACGGCCTCACCTTCAAAGTCAAAGAGATCGTCGAGAAAGCGCGCGGCCACGTTTCCGAAGGCATGCGCAAACAATAATTTAACCCAGTCACATTTTTTATATATATGAGTTCATCCCTTACCGATATCCCCGCTCGCGGGGGCAACATCACCAGTGTCTCCACGCCCGTCGTCGAGGAACGCAAAGGCCTGACCAAAAAAGAAATCGCCGCCGACCATCCGACGTGGTGCCCGGGCTGCGGGGATTTCTCCGTGCTCGCGCTCTATTTCAAGCTGATCGAAAAGCGTAAGATGATCCATGAAAAGATCACCACCGTCGCGGGCATCGGTTGTTCGAGCCGCTTCCCGTATTTCGTTCAGGCCCACGGCGTGCATTTCATTCACGGCCGCGCACTGCCCTTCGCCAGCGGCATTTCACTCAGCCGGCCCGACCTGCATGTGTTCGTGTTCGGCGGCGATGGCGATGCCTTCTCCATCGGCGGCAATCATTTCAACCACACCGCCCGCAAAAATATCAAGATGACCTACTGCGTCATGGACAACTGGGTTTACGGCCTGACCAAAAAGCAGACCTCGCCCACTTCGCCCATCGGTTTCAAAAGTAAGACTGACGTCGGCGGCGCACTCGACCAGCCGATCAATCCGATGAAACAAGCGATCGCCGCTGGCGCGACCTTCGTCGCTCGCACGACGCACACCAATCCGAACCACGTTTTGCAAATGATGGAAGCCGCAATGGACCACGACGGTTTCAGCTTTATCGAATGCTTGAGTGAGTGCGTGGAGTTCTACGAAGGCGCGTTCGATGCCTCCAACCCGCGCAAAGGCGGCGTGTTCAATACCGTCCCTGCCACCCACGACGTCACCGACGAAGCCGCCGCCTATAAACTGGCCGGCGAAGCTTTTCCTGGAAGCTTCGGCATCTTCTACAAGTCCAATCGAGCGACCAAAAATGCGAACGAACAAAAAATCATTGCCGCCGCCCGCGAAAAAACCGCGAGCCTGAAAGACTGGCAAATTCTCCAGAAGAACTTCGACCGCCTGAAATAATTTTAATCGCAAAACGATCACGCGAACGAGTTCACAGGAAACTGTGAACTCGTTTTTTTACAAAATTAGGAAGGTTTTGCGGATTTCCGAATTGCCTCTTTAATTAAAATGCAAATGATTCGAATTACAACCACCACGAAACCAACCATCAAACCCGCAAAAATTAACACCGCCGGTCGAAACCCAAAAATATGTAATTGTACCGGCAGTTCGTTGAAGCCCTTTATCTGCCACTGCAACACCAGCGTCTGCGGTGATCCCAAATCAATCGCTTTTTGAAAAGCGGTCTTTGCTAACTGAAAATCGCGATGACTGCTCGCCAGCAAACCCAGCATTACCCAGCACGCAGGTTGTTTTTGATTCAGAGTGGCCATATATATGACCCCCCGCTCGAGATTGCTGTTCGTGCCTAAATCCCAATTTTTTTCATAGCCCATTAACCCATCCGAGTGACCCAACTGATTAAGCCGTTGAAGCTCGTCGAAGCTCAGTGAGTTTGTGGTGAAGATTCTCTTTGTTTCATCATTCGCGTATTTAAGTTCGTTGGAATCAGGAAGCTCTTCGCGTCCTGACGAATAAAAATAATCGGGCCCAAAGAACAAATATTTTAAATCCGAGAAAAGCGCACCCGTAAACTCATCCACATAGACATGCCGCAACTGATACTCCGGGCTCGCGCTCAAATACTGCAACAACGCCAGATGATATTTCTCCAAACCAAAATGCGCGTCGGGATTTATTTCTAAATCGCGGCGAATTTCTTTTTCCGCGTCCGCATAACGGCCGAGCAAATGATACGCCGTCCCCAAATTCGCATGCACACCGTAATCACCGGCGAATTTATTTGTCAGCGGCTCCAATATTTTCACCGCCACAGCCGATTGCCCGAGCCGGATATAAGCGCCCGCAAAATCATTCCACCACGCTGGGTCATTCGTCTGGGGATTCGCCTTTAGCTTCGCGATCCGGTCAGTGAGATCTTTTACGTCCGGCGTTTCTGTCTTCGGATTAAGAATTGCCTGCGCCAAAGTCGGATGCTCGTGTTTCTCCTCCCACAAAGTTTTTGAATCCCAAACGCAAGCATGCGCGACCGAGCCCAGCCCAAACAAAATCGCCAGCGACACTCCCAGGGAAATTTTCACTAACGCAACATGCCTCAGCCAGTCCTCAAAAACAAGCCGCGAAAAATCAGGAATGCAAAAATTCTCACCACTCTACCAAGCCCGCGCATATTGCACCGGCGGCGTGATGGCATCTTTGCGGCGCAACGCCAATTCTGCCGTGCGCGGCCAATAAGCATCGCGCAAAAATTCGCGCGCAAGCAACACGAGATCGGCGCGATGGTTGCGGATGATTTCGTCCGCGTGCGTCGGCTCGGTGATGAGGCCCACGGCGGCGGTGGGAATATTCGCCTCGCGGCGGATGCGTTCGGCAAAGGGAATTTGGTAACCCGCGCCCGTGGGAATTTTCTGCGCCGGCGAATTCCCACCCGAACTGCAATCAATCAAGTCCACGCCTTCGCCTTTCAATCGCTTGCACAACTCAACGCTCTGCTCGATGTCCCAGCCGCCCGCAACCCAATCCGTGCAGGAAATCCGCACCGTGAACGGCAGGCGTTCCGGCCATACGCGCCGTGCGCCGCGCGTGAGTTCGAGCGCGAAGCGAATCCGATTCTCGAAACTGCCGCCGTATTGGTCATCGCGCTTATTGGAAAGCGGCGAAAGAAATTCGTGCGCCAGATAACCGTGCGCACAATGGAGTTCGAGCCATTCACAACCCGCGGCTAGCGCGCGTCCGGCAGCGGCGGCGAATTGGCCCTGCACCAGCGCAATCTGTTCAAGCGTCATCGCACGAGGAACTTTGTTTAAATCTTCGCCCCACGCGATGGCGCTCGGCGCAAGCATCGGCCAGCCGCCGGCGTCATCGGGCAACTGCGCGCCGCCATCCCACGGACGTTTTGCGGAAGCCTTGCGGCCCGCGTGTGCGATCTGGATGCCCGGAACCGCGCCTTGCTGTTTGATGAAACGATTGATGCGCGCAATCGGTTCGACATGTTGATCGCCCCAGATGCCCGCATCGCCGGGCGTGATGCGGCCCTCCGGCGAAACCGCCGAAGCCTCCGCGATCACCAGTCCCGCGCCGCCAACCGCGCGCGAACCGAGATGAACCAAATGCCAATCCGTCGCCACCCCATCCTCCGAAGAATATTGGCACATGGGCGAGACGCCGATGCGATTACGCAGCGTGACGGATTTGAGCGTGAACGGTTGAAAAAGATGCGGAGCGTTGATGGCGTCGTTACTCATGCGCGTGCATGATAACACAAAAAATTATTTTGGACGAAGCGAAAGAAAACACCGCGACAATATAAAGCGCCCGATTGTTTTCACTTTTTGATAGCTTTAAGGACCTCGGGAGGAATGATCGGCTCCGTTCCGGGGCCGATGGTTTTGACCCTGCCTTTGACCGTCACGTCCACCTGAGGGGCGTTAGTTCCATGTGAAATATATTGGACGCTGTAAAACTCCAATGGAAAATTCCAGCCCATGATATTCGTCGAAGTGTGAACCCGATAATTGAAAAGAGGCAGATTATTTGTGGTGATCAGATTGATGCTTTCCGGCAAACCGAGTTCATCGTGAAACACCGAAGTTTGATCGGTCCAATGGAAAATATATTCCTTCCAAAAGTCGCTGGTTGGATAAACGGTGCGCCCTGCCTGCTTTAGTGTTAACCCGGAACAAAAGGCCAGCCAGCCAACCTTCGCCGGCAAATCAAATGTCATAATATCTGCCACGCCCACGGGACGGCCCGGATTTCCGTCGGTTGAAGGAAAAACCCGCGTCTGCCGATGGATACCGCGACCCACATAAATCTGCTGGGAATTCAAGTCCGTGGCATTCGTCACCGCCGTCTCTTCAATGATTTCCGTGCCGGTAAACCAGCGAGTCGTGTGTAGAGTCTGTATCATCCAGGTATTGGTTCCCACGACGCATCTAACCGTCCGGGGACTAAAAATACTGCCAATTCTCGGTCCTTTGAACTGTTCGCGCGGAGGGTCGCTCATTAGCATATAATCCCAATCCGTCGCTTCGATCTCAGCGGTGACTTCCACAAATTGCGCTGCCGAACAACGAAGTGCCATCAAAAGAAAGAGAATCCCAATGCAGATGTAAATCCATCCGCAAGATAGTTTTGAAATTCTCATAGTGCCCCGTTCCTTTTCTGCTGAAATTCAATTCAGCCACGATGCGTTAGTGGGAAATCAGAGCCACGTTAGTCAAATGCGCAGTTTTGTCGAGATGAGTCTGCAGATGACGTATGAGCTTGAAATTTCAAACCACAGTGGCGCTCTACGTAGCGATAACAGATAAAACCTGGAGCCAGTAAATAATCTTCGCGGGAATTTCGGGGCAGGACCAGGCACAAGATATGATTGGACCTAAGTATTCATTCCTCGCCGCAGTTAAAACTTCTTCTCCGCCCCCGACCGCAATGTCCGCACATCAATTCCATCCATCCCCGCCGACGCGATCGCTTGCAAGCCAATGTCCGTATCCTCATACGCGCGGCAAAATTGTGGCGCCACGCCGATGCGCCGTGCCGCTTCCAGAAAAATATCCGGCGCGGGCTTTTGATTCACCACGTCTTCACTCGTCACCACCGCATTGAACAAATGCCGGATGCCCAAATGTTCCAGCACTTTGATGATCACCGGCTGATTCCCGCCCGATGCCACCGCCATCGGAATCTTGCCAAAATTTTCCCGCGCCACGTCCACCACGATATGGATGGGCTCGACCTGCGCCAGCATCGTGAGATATTCCTCTTCCTTCTCGTGCGCCACCGCCAGATTGTCCACCGGCACGCCCTGTTCCTGGCTGAGCATTTTCAAAATGTCCCGCGACGGCACGCCGCCCAACGAATAAAAACGGTCCTCGGGAAAATGCAGCCGATGGCGTTCCGTCACGGCCTTCCAAACTTTCCAATGCAGCGGCATCGTGTCGGCCAGCGTGCCATCACAATCAAAGACGATCCCGCGCGGTTCAAATTTTGTGTTGCTCATGCAGATTTTCTTCCAAAAAGTTGAGGATTATTTTTTCGTAACGGTCTTTGTCAAATATGTGCAGATCCTGATGCCGCGCGTTTTCAAACGGAACAAATTGTTTTGGCTCCGCTGCTCGCGCGAAAATCTCCTGCGCCTCGCTGAATTTCGTATGTGTGTCCTTCGTGCCGGCGAGAAACAGCTTGGGCACGGTAATCTTTTCGACGCGCTCGATGGGGCATAAATCGCTGGTGCTGCAGCCAATCCGATATTTAATTTGTGATGTCAATAACGGCGAAAGGCATCGCCCCGCCGGACCAAGCCGCATTTCCATGCGATCTTTGGTTGCCTCAATCACATTCGGATACATCATCTCAAGCACCAATGCCTGGACTTGCAAAGGCGGCTCGGCCAGCACGGCGGCGGCAGCTCCAAGCGATTCGCCAATCACAGCAATCGGTTCGCGAGGAAATCGGCCCTTCACAAAAGCAACTGCGGCTTGTGAATCGCGGCTTTCCAGATGGCCAAGAGTGATGACCTTGCCGATGCTTTCACCGTGCGCTTGAAAATCGAACAACAATACCGCGTAGCCCGCCTGATATAAAAATTGCGCGCGTGACTCCATCGCCCTTCGATCTCCGCGAATCCCATGCTGCAAAATGATGACGCCGTGCGGCGCGTTCGGCGAGATGAGCCAGCCATGAATTGTCGCACCGCTTTGACTGGGAAAAACTACGTCTTCAAAACGTGAATCTTTTGGCGCGGCAATCGGATGATTGGCTGGCGCAGTCAGTTCCCCGCCCACCTTCCACGCCACGGTCGCGCTTGCTATAACTCCTATCGCCATCAGCCCAACGAGCCCTTTCCACCATCGTTGAAAAAAGCGCTTCATCGCATCGTCACAATTTCAACGCCGCCATCTTCTCTTCCAGATCATTCGCCATCAGCGGATCAATCACTTGGTCAATCTCGCCCTCCATCAACGCAGGCAAATTATAAAGCGTCAATTCGATGCGATGGTCCGTCATGCGGTTCTGGGGAAAATTATACGTACGGATGCGTTCGTTGCGTTCGCCGGTGCCGACTTGCTCTTTGCGCTGCGCCGCGTATTTCGCGTTTTCCTCGGCGATCTTGCGCTCCAACAAACGCGACCGCAACACGGTCATGGCCTTCGCCTTGTTCTTATGCTGCGAGCGTTCATCCGCGCAATAAACAATCAAGCCGCTCGGCTTATGCTGGATCTGCACCGCCGAATCCGTGGTATTCACGCCTTGCCCTCCCTTGCCCGATGCGCGGCAGCGATTGATCTCCAAATCTTCCGGGTTGATCACTACGTCCACTTCTTCCGCCTCCGGCAAAACCGCCACGGTGCAGGTGCTCGTATGCACGCGCCCTTGCGCCTCCGTAGCGGGCACGCGCTGGACGCGATGCACCCCGCTCTCGTATTTCAGCCGCTTATAAACATCCGACCCCGTCACGCCAAAAATAATTTCCCGAAAGCCGCCGAGGTCCGAGGGACTCGCATCAATGCTCTCCACCTTCCATCCGTGCGCCTCGGCATAACGCGTGTACATCCGGTACAAATCCGCCGCGAACAACGCCGACTCCGACCCACCCGCGCCCGCGCGAATTTCAAAAATCGTATTGCGCGAATCCGTCGGGTCTGGCGGCAAAACTCCCTTCAACACTTCCTGGCCAAGCCGTTTCACGTCCACTTCCAATCGCGCGATGTCTTCCTGCGCCATCACCGCCAATTCAGATTCAGCCGGCTCCGTCTGGAGCAGCGTGCGATTCTCTTCCAGGTCCGCACTGGCCTTGAGATAAGCCTGTCCGCTGGCAACAAGTTCCTTGAGCGAAGAATATTCCTTGGAGAGTTCCTGCGCGCGGCGGTTGTCGTCGAACACCTTGGGGTCGCTCAACGACGCTTCCACCTCCGCCAGACGGCGCGCGAACCGGTCAATATGAGGACGCAAATCCATGCTTGATCAACGGAAAACAGGTAGCGATTGCCAAAAAAATGATGGCACGCGTACGCACGCGCACCCCGTCAAAAAACAGTCCGCCCGCATGGCGATAAACCACGCGGGCGGATTGGCAAAGCGATGCTACTTCTTTTTCTTCTTCGAGGCGGCCGCGGCCTGGGCGGCCTGCGTCTTCGCCATGCGCTGCTGGAACTTGTCCACGCGGCCGGCGGTATCCACGAATTTCTGTGTGCCGGTGTAGAAAGGATGACAGGCATTGCAAATGCCCAGCAACAAGACCGGCTTGGTCGAACGGGTTTTGATCACGTTGCCGCAGGCGCAACGGATTTCCGATTCCTGATATTTAGGATGTAAATCAGCTTTCATAACAAAGGTCGGATAACCTACCAACACCCCGCCGTTTGACAAGTCCTAAAATGAAGATTTTTTAGGCCCATTTCACCCGCGAAAAAATATCCACCACACCACCAGCAACATCGGCAGCATAAATGGCAGCGCATATTTCAATATATACCCGAAAAACGACGGTGCCGGGATTTTCTGCTGATCGGCGATGGCTTTCACCATGAAGTTCGGGCCGTTGCCGATATACGTGTTCGCGCCGAAAAAAACCGAACTCACGCTGATGGCCACGATGAAGTGATTAAGCCGGGCATCGCCCAACAGATAAGCCACCTGGATTTGATTCACGCTCGCCGTCCCGAGGCGGACCTGGTCAGGATAAAGTTGTTGCAACGTCGCAAATGCCTGTTTGATCGCCTCCACATGCGACCCCGTGACGCTCGCCAGAGTGGTTCCGTGCGAGTGCATCAGTTGTGTGATCTGCGCCACCGAATCCGCATCCACGAACCGCCCAAACGACGCCTTCAGAAAACACAGATACGTCGGCGCATTGTCGAGCAAACTCGAGAGCGTTCCGCAACTCCAATAAAACAGACCCGGCGAAGCCTCCTGCAAACGGCTCGCATTATTCTGCAACCAATCCAGCGCGGGCATCATCGTCGCGAAAATGCCGACGAATAAAATCGCCACCTCCTTGATCGGCTCCAGATTGAAATGGTTCGCCTTGTGAATGTGTTTACGCGTGGTGAAATACGATCCCCACGCCGCCACGATCATCAAGCCTTCGCGCAGATACGGCGGATCATTAATGAACACCGCGCCGATAATAATCGCGAGAAAAATAATATTAGGCAGCCCCTCAAATTTCCATCGCTCGGTTGTGGCGTGCCAGTCGGAATTTTTTTCCCGGGCGCGATTCACATTCAGCCGGTCCACGAAAAAAAACATCGCGAGCAATATCGCCACACCCAACGCCCACATCGGAAGGCAATGCATCATCACCCACCCAAACGGCACGCCCATCAGATAACCGAGAAACAGCGGCGGATCACCGATTGGCGTGAGGCATCCACCGACATTGGCGATGACCAGGATGAAAAAAACCACATGATGCGCCGACACGCGAGATCGATTAAGCCGCAGCCACGGGCGAATCAAAAGCATCGCCGCGCCTGTGGTTCCGAGCACATTCGCCAGCACCGCGCCCACGAAAAGAAACAGCACATTGCCTAAAGGCGTCGCTCGTCCCCGCACCACGATGTGAATCCCTCCCGATACGACGAACAGCGAACCAATCAACGCAATGAACCCGATATATTCATGCGCCGTTTCACCCACGCGCGCCGCCGCATGCAACCCGGCGAAATAATATAGGATCACCACCGTTCCCAAAACCGCCGCCACCTTCGAATAATGCTTATGCCAGAACTTCGCGAATAAAAATGGCGCCAGCGCAATCATCGCCAGCAGCGCGGCGAACGGCAGAATCATCCACGGGTTCACCGCAACTATTTCCGGGCTCGATCCCATCACGTCATTAAGAATTTATTATTCCGCGGGAGCAAGACATTCGTCGCGCGGAAGGCGCGCGAGAAAGCTTGTAAGAAACTGTCCCGCCTTGCGACAATTCGCGCGCATGGACTCTGGACCGGATGACCGCCCTGAACCCGTGATGTTGATCATCGCCGACATCAGCGGTTACACGCGTTACATGACCGCCAATGCCAAGTCTCTCACGCACAGCCAGGCCATCATCACCGAACTCATCAAGTGCATCATTAAACAAATCGAGCTGCCCATGGAAGTTGCCAAGCTCGAGGGCGACGCGGTTTTCTTTTATTGCCGGAAACAGGACGGCGCCCATCCCTGGCCCAGGGTCAAACAGATCATCGGCAAAAACCTCATCACCTTTTTCCAGATCTTCAGCGACAAAGTAAATGAACTCAGCCGTTCGACCACCTGCTCGTGTAATGCCTGCGCTCATATCGAAAAGCTGCGGCTCAAAGTCGTCGTTCACAGTGGCGAGGCGTTATTCCATCGCGTCTTCAATTTCACCGAGCTTGCCGGGGTGGGTGTCATCATCGTCCATCGGTTGCTCAAAAATTCTGTAAAGGCCGATCAATATCTTTTGCTCACCGAAGCCGCGCGGGCCGACGTGGAATTTCCCGAGCAAATTCCTTTGCACGCCTATCGGGAGGATTACGACGATATTGGCCCGGTCAAAACCATGGTTTACATACCCGGAGGCGTGGCGGCGGTTGCCTCGGCAATCAAAACCTCATTCTCCAGCCGTTTCGCGGAATCGTGGAAACTGTTTTGCAAACTGTGGTTCAGCCCTTTCGTTTCGCAGGCGGGAAAATTCAACCACGTTGTTTCAAGCTCGTACGGCGTTACGAAAGCAGGCCTCGCCTTGTTGACGGCATTGCTGACGCCCATCTATCTGCCGGCGGGTATCGTGTTCGTGGCCTTTCATGCTTTGCAAAAACCCGGCGCATCACACTCGCATCACGATCACGATCACAAGTCGGACGGAAGTTGCTGTGATGGAAATTAACCCGATAAAATAATCGAGCGGGCGGTAAAGACTTGCCGCGACCAACGGCAAGTTATCTGGGCGATAATTTATCCAAGACCGCCAATGAGCCTTTTGATTTAGAAATATGCAACCTCTAGCCAAAACACCGGAGCCTCCATATTACGCCGTGATTTTTACATCGCATCGCACCGAGAGCGATCATGGGTACGGACAAATGGCGCAGCGCATGATGGAACTTGCCGCGCAGCAGCCGGGATTTCTCGGCGTCGAAACTGCGCGCGGGGCGGACGGCTTGGGAATTACCGTTTCGTATTGGTCCAACGAAGAAGCCATCACCGCGTGGAAGGGGCATCTGCAACACCAGCCCGCGCAGGAAGCTGGCAAAAAAGTGTGGTATGCGGACTATCAAGTGAGAATCGCGAAAGTGGAACGGGAATACGGCCATGTATTGATCCCTCCTGCAATAAGTTGATCGGTGGTAAAATTGCCAAAGTGTTGATTGTCAATCAAAGGCCCAATCAGTATCAATTATTACAGTTAAAATCACATCGGCCATAAACGGCAGGCTTATAAAACAAAGCGGCTATAGAATGCATGTATTAAGCGCAAGTTGGTGGCTAAAGTGCCGTGAACAATACAAAATCTGTTTGCTGCCATTATTTGACATCCACGCGCAAGCCCGATTTCCTGCGTTTTCCTCAAAATTCACACAACTTGACATATGCCGGAAAATCGAAAAAGACATTAAAATTGCTCTTTTGTTTCATGACTTTGTGGACGTTGGGTTATGGGAAATGGTTTGTCCTATAAATCAACGAGCCTATGCCATATTCAAACATTTACTTGGCTCTCAATCGTTCAAAGCACTTTGTCATACCAGAAAACTGATTTTGGAAGCATGGGAAAAAGATGATTTTTATTCGACAGCTGAGGGCGTTGAGCAGCAAGGTTCCGATTTAAGCACTTCCAGGCAGTCGTCGCTTTTAAGCCATATTCGGGAACTGGATCCTAACAGGCTTTTTTTATATAAACACTGTGATTCAACAAATGGTTTGCCCAAGGAAATACGACAATACGCATTAAATTTGCTATGCGAAAACCCATTTGATTTGGATTCGCAGCAAATTGATTTGCTATGGTCGAAATTTCCGACGTCCTCCGACTTATCGTGGCCTGCCGTAAAATCTTTCATAGCCAAATGCGGGAAACATTCAAACGATGAAAAGTTAAGATTTTATAATAATCGCATCGCCATGAGCATTTATGAGCTTGGAGACAGCCATCCCGGGCGATTAGTTGTTCCATTTCGCGGGACGGACTTGGGGGATTCGTTACTGCGAATTTCGTCCATTTCCAAAACCGTCACCTTCCTTCAATCTCCACATTTTCTTGAAACCTTTTTAACGCTATTCCTTGACTCCAAATTTCACATTCGACTTGGATCCCTAAGCCCGGAGGCGATCATTGAATTGCACGAAAGCAATTTCTGGAGAGTTTTTTTGGAAGATTTTCATCAAATGGCAAGAAGTATTAGCGAAACCCTAAGTCACATGGATGAAGCAGGAATTCAAGAGTATGCGCGGGAAGAGTTTTCGACTGTGCTTAGCTTGCGCGCCAGCAGGGAAGCCGCTCTTTTTGAAATGATACAGATAACTTTATTTTCGCTTTTAAATTTTTCTTCCTTTTCATCTTCTCAAACCGCTCAACAATGGCTGGAACGCTACAAGAAGCGATTTCATTTGAGTATAGCTCACCCCGCCCTATATCGGTTTCTTACTTGGCTGGAAAAAAAGTTGTCTTCTAATCAACGGGCCTGACGGTGCGGTTCAAAGGCCAGCAAATTTCCCCGCAAAATTAGGCTGACGATCCTAGATGTGCCCGGATTAACCACTAATGCGGTGGCGCTGGCCGTGCCTGGCGCATTCCGTGAAAGCTGGGAAATAGTTTGTTGCTCATTTTTTAGTCCTGTAGGAACTGTCCTACATATTGCCAGCAAAGTGTACAGGAACAGGGCGAATTAAAGTCTCGTTTATAGTTGGTTGCGTTCTTCATCGCAGCTCAAAAATTTCCACAACGCAAACTTCGCAAAATTTCCTGTTCTTCCGCGACTCAAGCATTTGTGGCGTTTTCAATGACACGGCCAACCAATATTTACCGGGGATTTATAATCGCCCGAAATCAATTTTCGAGGGAGGCATATAAGCTGCTTTAGTAACTTTCGTTGTTTTGACGTAACCAGGCACACATCTTTTCTTATGAATAACTCCGACTCAATGGACTCCCATACCCCGCCGCCGCCCGTTCCCAAGGACACCGGATTTTCACCATTTCAACGGCTCAAGGGGAAACGCATTTCTTATTTAACCCTGCCGTTGCTGGTCATGGCGACGCTTACGGAATTCGTGATTCTCGCGACCGGCTGGAAATATCAGCAAGTGGTCTGCCTGCCCAAAGGCATGGGCGTAACTTTTTTCGGCATCGGGCCGATTGGCGCGACGATACTCGCGGTCGAGTTACTCAAGTTGCCGCTCGCCATTTGGACGGCCTCGCGCCGCGGCATGCAGAAGCTCATGATGCTGCTGTTCGGCTTGCCGTTGATTTGTTTGCTGACGTTCCAACTCGTCAAGGACATGGCGGTGTACGAAATGGGTGTCGCGCTCGCGCCCGCAAGCCAGATGCTTGATGAAGCGACGAAAGAAGAAGTTAAAATCGCGCAACTCAATGACCAGTTGGCGGGCATTGATACAAAGAAAGGCGACCGCGATCGCAAGCTCGCCGAGTTGGCCGCGCGCAAAGCCAAGAGCAAGGCCGATCTCGAGGAATCGCTGAAACGCAATGACGATTCGCGCACCGACGCCATTTCGCTGACGGATTATCAGAGGAAGGAATTGTCCGAGGTGGACGCCCGCCAGGCGAATATCATCAAACAGTTTGATGCCGACACCGATCAGCTCAATAAAGGTCTCGCCGATCTCCGCGCCCGCCGCGAAGCCGAAGTCGGCCGCGCCACCAAATGGAATGCCGAAGAGGCGCGCATTGATAACGCCTACAAAGCGAAGCTGGCCGACTACGAAAACCGAAAAATCGCTTATGACAAAGAGTTGAAGAAATATCAGAACGCGAACTTTTTCGAACGCCAGGTGATGAAGACCCCGGTGGATCCCGGCGTCCCGCCCGAACGCGAAACCAACACGATTCTCAAGCCGACCCTGATCGCCGAACTCGATACGCAGATCAAAGCCAAGGAAGCGGAATTATTGGCCGTCAATAATCAGCGCCGTGAACGCGTCGCGCAGGTGGATGCCAGTGCCCATCAACTCCGCGAGGAATTTGATCATCGCTCCAGTACCAAGCGCGAAGAATCCGACCGCAAACGCCAGGACTTGCTCGCCGCCAACGCTGCCTTGGCCACGCAATGGACGGCGGAAGAAAGAGCGATTGATCAGCAGTTTGATACCGCCGCGCTGAAGGTGGACGACATTCGCGCCGCCTTGGATGAGAGCCGCAAGAAGGCCGAAGGTTTTTATGAAGCGCGCGAAGCGGCAATTAAAAATACCCAGGTGCATCGTATCGCGACGACGGTTGAAATCGTGCGCGGATTGCTAAAAGGCCAGCGTCCCATCTCGATCACTTCCACCGCCAAAGAGCGCGGTGATTTATATACCGACCAGATCAGCATGGTCCGCATCTGGGTTTATCCGGTGCTTGCGTTCATCGTGGCGTTCCTGCCCACGCTAATGGTGGAGATCGGTTTCTCCACGATTTTCCAACCGGAGCAACAGCGTCCCGCGCATCGCCTCGGATTCTTTGGCCAGCGCATGCACGAGCTTTATAAACGTGCCGGACGTTTGAAAATTTTGCGCGCTGAACGCAAGGCCAGTGAAGCCGCCAATGAGATCGCCGCTCGCGGACGCGCTCTGGCCGCCAGCAAAACCGCCGCTGAAAAAGCGCTGGCTGAAAAAGATGCTGAGTTGCAATCCGCGCGCGTTGCCAGTGAGGCCGCGGCGACCGCGCAGACGGAAAGATTGAAACGCCAAGAGGAAGAATACGCGTTGAAAGCAAAAAACCTCGAAGCCGAATGGGTTGTCAAGCTGGCCGGCATGGCCGATTCGCTCAACCGCATGGTCATCGAGAAAGATGCGTTGCGCGATTTCCAGAAATCTGAAATCGAACGTCAGGTTCAGATGCGCCAGAACGCCTGGTCGGATCGCCTCACGCAAATGCGCCAGGAATTGGACGACCAATGTGCGGCGATGGAAACCGAGCGCACCACCATGATGCAGGCGCATCACAAAAGGTTGCAGGAAGTTTCTGAGGATGCCAAAAATCAGGTCATCCAGGCACGTCGTCAGGCTTCCGATACCGAGTTGGCCGCGGTCGAGGCATCCGCAAAATTGACCCATGACTTGAAGGACGCCTTGCACGCCCGCGACGGCGCGGAAGCGCAACTGCAACAGCAGACGGATTCCTTTGCGCAAAAATTATTGCAAACCAAAGAAGATGCCGCGCGCGAATTGGAAAAAGTCACGCGGCAGGAAAAGCATCGTTTGGAACGGCAGCAGTTGGAGTTTGGCAAAACCTTGCGCCAGCGCGAAGAAGACTTCGAGCATCGCCTCAAACAATGTCAGCAGGAATTGTCCATCGGGTTCGATGCCCGGCTGGTTGAGGCGCAAAACCGGATCGAGCAGGATGGCCGCCGGCGTGAAGCGGAACTTGAGCGTCAGTTCGAGGCGCGCGCCTTGGATGTGGATGCGCGCTGGAAACAGGAAGTGCAGCAGCGCGAAGACGTGGCGCAGTTCAAATTGAAACAGCGCGAACAACAGTTGCAGGCGCAGGCGGAAGTCCGCATCGGCGAAATGCAAACGCAGGCCGAGGAGGAGTTCCATCGCCGCGAATCGGAATTGGAACGCCAGGCCGAATTCCGCGTCCGCGCCATCGAAGCCCGTTTGACGCTCGAGACGCAACAGAAGGATGAACTGTTCCAATCCAAATCCCGCCAGCGCGAACAGCAATGGCAGGTCAAGCTGGACACTGCGCGCGCCGAATTGCAGGCGCAGTCCGATGAACTGCATCGCCGCCGCGAATCGGAATCTGAGACCGCCTTGCGCGATCTCGAAACGCAACTGCGCAAGGAAATGCAGCAGAAAGAAGAAACAGCGCAAACGAATGCCAAGCAGCGCGAGCAGGACCTGGTCACCCAGTTGATCGCACAGGGAGAGGCCCGGCAGATGGCCGCGCAAACCTTGTGGGAAACGGAATCGGAGAAAAAATTGCGCTCCACCGTCGAACCGCTCAAGGTATCGTTAGCCCGCGCCGAGAAGGAACGGGATGAAGCCAAGCAAGCCGCGACCGAAGCCACCAACCACGTTCAGAACCTGGAGAAGAAATTGACCGAAGCCTCGTCGTTCCTTAACACGTGGAGAAACGGAAAGAGTTTAGTCGGAGCCTAGCAGCGGGTTGGAAACATAAAAACCACGGGAGATGATCCCGTGGTTTTTTCATTTGCCCTCGGCTGAAGATTTGCCGCGAAGGCTGGTCTTGATCTTTTGGACGGTGGAAACTCCCTGGCTTTTGAGATAGCCGCGCCCAGTCCTGGCGAACAAGGGTTCCGGCACGAAACGATCCTGGATGCGCAATGCATCGCGCATTGCTGCCAAAGATTTTTTTCGACCTGGGTTTCCGCTGCCACAGACAAACCCTGCTGCTAAAGTTAAGGCGAGGCAACTCCACGACGCAAAGGTTGAACGAGGAAAGCACTTATTAGTCTTTGTGCCGATTCGCAAAAACGAGTTTAGGTGTGCGCCGCTCCTCGTGGGAGCGACTTGACTGGATAAGCTTTGCTGCGGGTCGTAGACCCGCGGTCCGTGGGAAATAAAAAAAGGGCGGCCATGGCTGGCCGCCCTTGAGAATTATATTACTTCAACGATCAATGGATCAATCGGAAGAACAATGAGTTCGTGCCGATGGCATTGGTGTAGGGGCTCGTTGCGCCGGTCATGTTGGTGTAGCCGGCGGTCGCATTCGTCGAGGACTGAAGCGTGAAGGTCGGGTCGCCCCAACTCACCACGATGTTCGTGCCCGATGACGTGAAGGCCAGCGGGATTGGGGTTACGTTGACCGTGGCGCTGGTGTTGATGTCCGAGAACTTGGTGACTGCCAGGCTGTAAGTCGGACTGAGCCCGTAGAGAATACCGGTGATGGAGGGGACATTTCCCGAAGGCAATGTCTGGCCGGCGGTGTCCAGGTCGAGGTCAAAGAACGCGACGGTAAAGGATTGGCCGGCGCCGTTGGTGACGGTGACGTTTTGGTTGGCCGTCGCGGAGATGGTGGTTCCGCCATTGGTGCCGAAAGAGACGTTTTGGATGGTCACGAGCGAACCGGCGTAGGTGGAATTAACCAGCGCCAAGTTGTTGGTGATCGTGAGCGGGATGATTTTCGGAGTGGGCAGATTGGTCGTGACGCCGGTGTCGGTGTAGGACGTTTGGGTCAGGCCGTTGGTATCAATGTCCAGTTCGAGGCCGCTGGTGAAGCTGGAGAGCACACCCGTAACATTAAGAATGTCACCCTGCATTGGACGGAAGGTCGAGCCGCCGGTGATGAAGACGTTGATGCCGCCCGTGCTGTCCTGCAACCAATAGGAAGCGGTGTTGCCGGAGGTAATGTTCGTAAAGGTCGTCACCACGCCAGTGATGGCGAATGGCTGGGTGGGCGAAGCGGTTGGCAGGAAGGTATTCGGATCCACCAGCGAGCGGAGGAATCCGATCGAAACGGATTGCGCCGGACTGACGGTCAACACGGCATTGGAACTGACCACGCCGTTGGCAACCACGTCGTTGGTGACGCCGACGCTGTAGTTGGCCGCGAAGTTAGTCTGAAGATTCGCAATGGTATAGGACGAACTAGTCGCGCCATCAATGTTCACACTGTTGGATTTCCATTGATAAGAGACATTGCCGGGGCTGCTGACCATGACGGAGAAGGTCACGTTCTGGCCGACGTAAAGGCTCTGGCTGGCCGGCCCGCTGGTGATGGTCGGAGGAACGGGCTGCGCGCTGATCAAGACGTTTGCCGGCGCGCTGGTCGTGGACAAGCCGTAAGGCGTGGTGGCCACGAGCGTGTAACTGCCGCTGTCGGTGGTTTGCGGGCTGGAGAAGGGAAGAACCGGGCTGTTGCCGTTCGGATTGCTGAAAGCCAGGCCGCCTTTGTACCACTGATAAGTGATATTCATTTGGCCCTGGCCGCTGACGACACCGAAAAGAGTAATAGGAATATTCACGAAGTTAGTCGTTCCCGCCGGCTGAGTGCCGAAGACTGGCGCGACGGCGTTGGTGGGCTGGACGTTGGTCAGGGCTTCATCAAACGTCGTGGCGAGGGCCACATTAGTGACATAGAAGAAAGCGCTGTTCACACCCGCTGCCGTAGCTGCGGTGCTCGCCTGCCGGAAAGCGAAGGCGTTGATAGCAGTGCTGGTCGCGAAGCCGAGGCTATCGCTGGAACTATACGAAGGATCACTTTCGCTGATCGGATTGATCCAGATGGTGCAAGCTTGCAGGTTTACGGGGTCGAGACGAGCCACCACCTGGTAGGCAACATTAAGTCCGAGGTCCACGCCAAGGCCGCCGTTCAAAGCGTTGGTAGCAGCGCCGTTGCCGGTGGCGCCGATGCGCCAAGTGTTGGGACTGGTGGCCAGGTTGGTGAAAGCCTGAATGCGGCCGGAGAAACCGCTGGAAGTATTGTAAAAGGAGGAAAAGTAAGTCCCCGGGCCATTTGGCAGGTTGGTGCAGATCACCGTCATACTGGCGTAGAGAACCTGGGGTGCGTTCGTAAAGGCAGCGCCAAGGAAGCGGGCTTCATCGCCCGCGCGGTTAAGGCCACCGCCGGTGGAAGCGACCTGGAGAACGTGATTGCTCACGATCATGTCAGCGGTGCCGCTGAAGTTCGTCCAAAGCCCGGCCGGCGCGACATTGGTCAGGACGCCATTGGGATAATTGAAACCTTCGTACCAAATCAAATCGGCTTTTGCCGCCAACGGGGCGACAAAGGCCGACACGGCCAATAATAATACTGCTATTTTATTTTTCATGGTTGCTGATTTTCGGGGTTATTTTCAGTTGTTCGATGGCAATGTCCGGTAAATTAATTCCCGTCCGGCGATGCGATGATATTTCCGACTTAACTTGCACGCCTGGCAGCTTACCTGAATCTGTGGCGGGAAAGGTTACAGTTTGGAAACTTTTGTCCCGTGGCACCGGGAATTAAAACAAGGACTCACCTTAGGCAGTTACAACGGGAGAGTCAACACGAATCTGTCACCATTTCGGGGGACAAGTGAAGAATTTGCGGATCGGGAAATTTAATTACGCATACGTAATTTATTTTTTAGCCAATGAACTTTTATTCATTTGCGAAACCGCGTTTTAGCGCGTGCCAGTGGAGGTTTTTCGCGAAAGATTAAATTATCGCCCCACCGCCGCCAGAATTCTTCTTGCCAGCATGGCGGAGATGCGCGTTTACTTATCAAGCGTTTATTCCTTATGTTTTTTTGGCATAGTTCATGGCTTGAATCGCACCCCCGGGGTGGTGCTCCGCTGACTGGCCGCAAAATCCAAATCCGATCCAAATTTGCCGGCGTCCGCGCCATCCAGTCCTGACGCATGAATTCTACTGAACCCGGCGACTCCGCACGCATTACTTACCCGCCGGGATTCCGCGCCCGCCGCGGATTGAACTGGGGATTTCTCGGGCTGCTTTACACTTCGTTTTACATGTGCCGTTACAATCTTTCGATTGCCAACGGTTCCATCAGCCGCGAGTACGCCTTTTCGCGCGCGGACATGGGGGCGATCATCAGCACCGCCCTGTTGGCTTACGCCGCCGGCCAAATCATTAACGGCTTGCTGACCGATCGCATCGGCGGCAAGAAAGCCATGCTCATCGGCGCGGGCGGCACGATCATGATGAACATCCTGTTCGGCGCGGCTTCGATGGTCGGGTTTTTCGCGCCAGCGGCTTCGCAGGGGCCGATTGGTCTTTATGCGGTCAGGCCAAAAATCGCGTTCGTCGCCAGCGATATTGCCGATGCCAGATCGCTGGCGGCAAAGTTGTACGGAGATACCAATGCCGTCACGACGAATCTTTCGTTCTACATCCGCTTGCATCTTCCGCAAACCAATCTTGATTTTCTCGCCGCCAGCCTCGGAACCAATGAAGTTTCGACCAACCTTTCCCGGGTGCTCGCCACGGATTTGAATTACGCTATCAGCGGCCCGCCGATTTACGATACCAACCGCTTTGCGAAGGTGCCGCTCTCGCGCGGCGCGACCAACCTGCTTGCGAGCGAACCCACCGGCGCGAACTTGGTCTGGCTGAATCATACTTTGCTCGACGAGGCTTATCCGCAGGAAATCAAAAAGCTTAACCACTGGCTGGTGCATATTCCGTTTTTCCATGTGCAATTATTTTTGGGATTGCTCTGGCTGTTCGTGGCGATTCGCGGGATTGACGGTTATCTCCAGGCTTTCGGCGCGCCGGGCATGATCCGCATCAATACCGCGTGGTTCGCGCAGCGCGAGCGTGGAAGGTTCGCGGGTATTTTCGGCTTCATGATCAACCTCGGGCGCTTTGGGATTTTTAATTTGGGTCCGGCGTTGCTCGCGGGTTTTACATTTTTGTGGATGTGGCGCATTCCGCCGCTGCATTGGCGATGGCTGTTTTGGGTTCCGTCGGGCATTTGCGCGATCGTGGCGGTCGGCATGGCGTTGACGGTGAAAGAGACGCCTGAAGCCGCCGGTTTTCATAATACCAAAGCCGCCGAACCGCCACCGGCGACGAACGAAGTTGAACCCACCTTCAGCCAGTTGCTTTGGAAAATCATCACGCACCCGACGATCTGGTTTGTGGCCTGCGCTTACGCTTGCACCGGCGCAGTGCGGCAGGCGGTGGACTTGTGGTTCCCGCGTTACATGCAGGACATGTATCATATGAATCTCAGCTCCGAAAAATTTCAGTGGCTGGGTTTTCTTATACCGTTCGTGGCCTCGGCGGGCTCGCTGACGTCGGGTTATGTGTCGGATATTTTCTTCAAGGGCCGCCGCGCGCCAGTGGCGGCGGGAATTTATTTTCTCGAAACCGCGCTCATCCTGCTCGCGGCGCAATTTCATTCCGTCAATGCCGCCATCACCTCGCTGGTGTTGATCTCGCTCACGGCGAATTCCACGCATTCCATTCTCGGCACGGCGGCGGCGATGGACATCGGCGGGCGCAAGAATTCGGGGTTCGTGTCCGGCGTGATTGATTCGTTTCAATATCTGGGCGGCAGTCTAGCGGGTTATGTTTTGGGCAAGCTGCTCGACCGCAGTTTGGGGAATTATTTTTATTTCATGGCGCCATTCGGATTGATCGGCGGAATCCTGATGGTGTTCATTCGCGGCACGGTGAAACCGAAAACCCCGCCGCCCGCCCCGGAGATTTCACCCACAAAATAAGCTCAACTGTGCTATAATAAACCAACGCCGATAGGTCTTGCGACTAGACAACTGTTTATGAAACCTAACACCAAACTCAACGCTGCGTTCACCCTGATCGAGTTACTCGTGGTGATCGCCATCATCGCAATCCTCGCGGGACTTTTGCTGCCCGCGCTCGCCCGCGCGAAGGCGAAGGCGCAACAGATTAATTGTGTTTCCAATTTGAAGCAGTGGGCATTGGCGGAAGCTATCTATGCTTCGGATAATAATGATGGCATTCCTCGCGATGGTTTCGGAAGTTCCAGTTCTCAGTGGCTGACTGGCAGTGGCGATATCAACGGCAGCGGTACACCGGATGATACGGCGGGTTGGTTTAATTTGCTTCCGCCGAATATCGCTTCGCCGACTTTGACTTATTTTTTCCATCAGCCGCAATCGGATCCGCGGCAGAAATATCCTTTTCCGGGGAATGGCATTAGCAAGATTTGGTTGTGCCCATCGGCGCAGATGGATGGTACTGGTTTCGCAGTGCTTTCGACGGGTGGCGCTCACGGCGGCAAGGGTGGTTTTTTCAGCATGGATTTCAATTTGGATTTGAAAAGAAAGACCGTGGCAGATTCCGGAACCGACAGCGTTTACGCCTATCCGAACATGCCGAGAATTTCCAACCTGCCGAAACCTTCGGCGACGGTGCTGTTCTTTGATTGTGCCTTCAGCCCAACTAAAGAAGTGGTCAATGGCTCTCCACAATTTAATTCAGAGAATCCGGCGAACCGTTGGAAGAACATCGCCAACCGCCACACTGGCGGCACGGTGATCGCATTCCTCGATGCGCATGCGTCGTATTACAAAATCCAAGCGGTAACAAATAATCCTTCCAATGCAACCGAGCCGCTCAATCCAGAAATTATCTGGAACCCGACTTATCGGGCGACAGTAAATTGAAGGCGCGTTTCATTGGCAGTATTGACGCGAAGTAGTATCGCGGCAATCCTGTCGAGACGATGTTTGTATTCATCATCAAACGCCTGCTGCATCTGATCCCGATTTTGCTGGGCGTTTCGTTGCTGACTTTCCTGCTCATGGCGCTCACGCCGGGCGATTACTACACGCAGCTTTCTCAAAATCCGCAGGTCTCGCCGGAGACGCTCGCGCGGTTGCGCGCCGAGCAGCATCTCGACCGGCCGTGGTATGTCCAATACGGTTACTGGCTGAAAAATGCCGCGCATGGCGACCTGGGTTATTCCGTCGCTTACAAAGTTCCCGCGAGCCAGCTTATCATGTCGCGGTTGTGGAACACGTTTGTGCTTTCGCTCGGCGCGACGATTCTGGCGTGGGGCGTGGCGGTTCCGCTGGGGATTTGGGCGGCGGTGAAAAAAGATTCGTGGGTGGACCGATTGTGTTCGTTGATCGCGTTCGTCGGGCTTTCGGTGCCGGATGTTTTGCTGGCGCTGCTGGCGTTGATGTTCGCCGCGGGAACGGGTTGGCTGCCCATCGGCGGATTGCAAAGTTCGCTTTACGATTTGATGACGCCGAGCCAGCAGTTCATGGATCGCCTGCAACACTTGATTCTACCGGTCATCGTACTCGCCGCGAGCGATCTCGCGGGGGTGATGCGCCAGATGCGCGGTAATTTGCTCGACACGTTGCGCGCGGAATTCGTGACGACGGCGCGCGCGAAGGGAATTTCCGAAGGCTGGGTGATTTACAAACACGTTTTGCGAAACGCCATCAATCCGCTGCTCACCATTTTTGGATATTCGCTCGCGGGATTGTTGAGCGGCGCGTTCATCGTGGAAAATATCATGGCGTGGCCGGGGCTGGGGCGGCTCACGATGGAGGCGCTGTTCGCGAAGGATTATCCGCTGGTGGTCGCGAGCGTGGTGATGGCGGCGGCGCTGCTGGTCGCGGGAAATTTCGTCGCTGATCTACTGCTCGCATGGAGCGACCCGCGCATCCGCTTGAAATAATGGAAACCTCGCCCGAAAATGCGGACGCGGAATTGCTCGCCCAAAGCGGAGCGGGAATGGAATCGCCGTGGCGCGTTTTCTGGCAGCGGCTTCGGCATCAGCGCATCGCGATTTTCGGCGGAATTGTGCTGGTGATTTTGTATCTGGCGTCGCTCTTCGCGGGTTTTATTGCGCCGTATAGTTTTGAACATTACGACCGCGACCGTATTTTTCACCGGCCCACGGCGTTGCGCTGGGAAGGCTTGCGTCCGGCGGTGCAGGGTTACAAAGCGGGCGTCGGTTCTTTCAAATATGAGATGGTGAAGGGTGATGTCGCGCCGATCCGGTTTTTTGTTTTGGGCGACGCTTATAAATTATTTGGTTTCATTCCGATGCACTGGCATTTGTTCGGGCCGTCGGACGAAAATCATCCGGTGTATTTTTTTGGCACGGACCAATTCGGGCGCGATATTTTTTCGCGGCTGTTGTATGGCTCGCAGATTTCGCTTTCGATCGGGCTGGTGGGCATCGTGATTCGCTTTGGGCTGGGCATGATCGTGGGGGGCATCTCGGGTTACTTCGGCGGCATGACGGACTCGATCATCATGCGCGTGTGCGAATTGATCATGTCCATCCCGGCGTTGTATCTGATCATGTCGTTGCGCGCGACGTTTCCGGCGAGCTTGAGTTCAGGGCAGGTGTATTTGTTGATCATCGCGATACTGAGTTTGATCGGCTGGGCGAGTTCTGCGCGCGTGATCCGCGGGATGGCGCTCTCGCTGCGCGAAAGGCCGTTCGTGCTCGCGGCGCGGACGATGGGGCTGAGCGATTTTCGCGTGGTGATGCGCCACATTTTGCCGGGGACATTTTCTTATGTGATCGTAGCGGCGACGTTGAGCGTGCCGTATTATATCCTGGGCGAGGTGGTGTTGAGTTTTCTCGGCGTGGGCATCCAGGAGCCGACGGCGAGCTGGGGCATCATGCTCAACGCCGCGCAAAATCCCGAGTATCTGACGAATTATCCGTGGCTGCTCGCGCCGGGTGTGGCGATATTTATTACCGTTCTGGCTTTCAACTTTCTCGGCGATGGGTTAAGAGACGCGGCGGACACGAAGTCAAAATGAACGGCAGCCGGGGCGAACCAGAATTTTATGGCGCTACTCGAAATCAAAAATCTGAAGCTCGATTTCATCGCGGGCGACCGCAGCCTGCGCGCGGTGGATGATGTCTCGATCACGATTGATGCGGGCGAAACGGTCACGCTGGTCGGCGAGAGTGGTTGTGGGAAAAGCGTGACGGCGCTGTCCATCGCGCGATTGGTGCCATCGCCACCGGCAAAATACGTAGGCGGACAAATTTTGCTCAATGGCCGGGACGTGTTGCAGATGTCGAAGACTGATTTGCGCGGCATTCGCGGGGGCGTGGTGAGTTATGTTTTTCAGGACCCGAGCGCATCGTTGAACCCGGTGTTTCGCGTGGGCAACCAGATCAAGGAATCGCTCAAGCTGCATCGGCCGGCGAAAGCGACGAATGAGGAAGTCATTCGGCTGCTCAAACTTGTGGGCATTCCCGCGCCGGAATCGCGTATCAAGGATTATCCGCACCAGATGTCGGGCGGCATGCAGCAGCGGGTGATGATCGCGATGGCGCTGGCGAGCGAGCCGAAGCTGCTGGTGGCGGATGAACCGACGACGGCGCTGGACGTGACGATCCAGGCGCAGATTTTGGATTTGTTGCTCGACCTGAAAAAGCGTTTGGGCATGAGCATCCTGCTCATCACGCACAATTTGGGAATCGTGGGAGACATTGCCGACCGCGTGGCGGTGATGTACGCGGGACAGGTAGTGGAGATGTCGCCGGCGCTGGAGTTGTTGAAGCGGCCGCTGCATCCCTACACGAAGGCGTTGATGAATTCGGTGCCGAAGCTGAGTGGAAACATGCAGCGGCTGACGGCGATTCCGGGCAACGTGCCGAGCCTGGGAAATTTTCCGCCCGGCTGCCGATTTTTTCCGCGCTGCCCGAGCGCGCATCCCGAATGCGCAACGACGGCGCCGCAACTGATCGAAGTGGAACCGAGTCGGTGGGTGCGGTGTCTTTATGCGAAGGAATTATAAACCAAAACGGATAAATTATGGGACGCATTCAGATTCCAGATAATCCGGGTCACTTTCGTGTGATTACATCTTATGCTGGCACACCGCTCGTCCTTAACGACAAGACTGGGAAGAAACGGATATCAATACCATGCAAAACAATGGAACAAGCGAACGAACTTTGTCGGCGGCTCAATTCTGGAGAACATGATGGACAAGTGTATTCCCAATCTTAATGAAAAGCAGTCGCCATAAAATCGAGCTGTAACCGCTGCCATGCACGAAATCATTTTTTCCCTTTTCCTTTGTCGAGAGACGGGCGGCTACGTTGCGCGATGGGACGATCCCAAAGGTGGCGGAATCACTACGCAAGGTGATTCGTTATCAGAACTGCATGCGATGATACGGGATGCGATGGCTGGATATTTTGAATTGATCGAATTGCCCGCATTCCGTTTGCGTTTCTCTTAGTTTATAATTGTTTAACCGCACACTAATGAACCTGCTCGAAGTCAAAAATCTTAAAGTGCATTTTCCGGTGAAGCACGGGTTGTTCAGCCGCGTGAAGGCGCAGGTGAAGGCGGTGGATGATGTGAGTTTCGCGATCAAGCCGGGCGAGACGCTGGGGCTGGTCGGTGAGAGTGGTTGCGGCAAGACGACGCTGGGGCGCGCGATTGTGAAGTTGGTTGAGCCGACGGCGGGGAGTATTTTGTTCGAGGGCGAGGACATCGCAAAGTTGAGCGGCGCGGAATTGCGCAAACGCCGGCGGAAGTTCCAGATGATTTTTCAGGACCCGTACGGTTCGCTGAATCCGCGCATGACGGTCGGGCAAATCATTGGCGAGGCCATTGACATTCATCATTTGGCCGAGAGCAGTTCGGCGCGGCAGAAACGGATCGTGGAATTATTGCGCGCGGTGGGGCTTGACCCTTCGCATGCGCAACGCTATCCGCACGAATTCAGCGGCGGCCAGCGCCAGCGCATCGGCATCGCCCGCGCGCTCGCGGTGGAACCGAAGTTGATCGTGTGCGATGAGCCGGTGAGCGCGCTCGACGTTTCGGTGCAGGCGCAAATCATCAATCTGTTGCAGGATTTACAGCAGAAGATGGGCATCGCGTATCTGTTCATCGCGCATGATCTGGCGGTGGTCGAGCACATCAGCCAGCGCGTGATGGTGATGTATCTTGGCAAGGTGGTGGAACTCGCCGAGGAGCGCGCGATCATCGGTTTCCCGAAACATCCTTATACGCAGGCGCTGATCTCGGCGGTGCCGGAAGTGGACCCGAGTTCGAAGCGCAAACGCATCGTCTTGCCGGGGGATGTGCCTTCGCCGATTGATCCACCGCCGGGTTGCCCGTTTCATCCGCGTTGCCCGATTGCGGAATTTCCGCGATGCAAGGTCGAAGTGCCGGCATTGCGTGAGATCACGCCGGGGCATTGGGCGGCGTGTCATTTTGCGAAGTGAAGAGGATGCAGCGGGAATCGTGGTTTCAAGACGTTGGAGCAGGCTTGGGTTCTGTTGAAATGGGTTGGCTGGTTTGACGCAGAGGCGCAGAGGCGCAGAGGGGAAAGGGATTGGCAGGCACTGATGGGAAGGCTTTTGAAAGGAGGTGAGAGAGAGAAATTCGATACGCTCGGTACATGGCGGTTTTGAGTGTGGTTGCCGAGTTTTGGGGAGGTGTTATATTTAGGTATAAGAGAAAGAGTTGTTTATGAAAACCCTAAGATCTTCACGTTTTGCGCAAAGGATTTTCCTCGTGGCTGCGCTGGCGCTTACGCCGCTCGTGACGTTGAATGCGGCGAATACTCCGCCGCCCGCCGTTGCGCCAAATCCTTTAGCCACCGCCAAACTTTCTGCGTCGGCGCGCGAGGTTGTGCGCATGGTTTCCTCGGGTGTGCCAGATGATGTGGTCAAGGCGTATGTGGAAAGTTATCCGTCGGCTTTTAATTTGAACGCGGATAATATTATTGCGATGCAAGGGGTGGGTGTTTCTTCGGCGGTGATGACGGGGATGCTCAATCACGATAAGACGCTACGCGAAAATATGGGTCTGTACGCTTCGACCATGCAACCGCCGATGCAGCCGTCCGCGACGGCGCCGTATCCGAGCGTGGCGCAACCGGCGGATACGAGTTACGGCGATGACACGGATTATTATGGCGCGCTCGCGCCGTACGGAAATTGGAATTACATGGATGGCTATGGCTGGGGATGGCAGCCTTATTCGACTTTGGGGTTCGATGCTTATCCGTGGGGAATTTTAGGCTTCGGCGGGTGGTGTAATTTTCCGGGACGCGGCTGGTGCTGGTTTCCGAATTCGCGCTTTAGAAGTTTCAATCGTTTCGGCGCGTTCGCGGGAAATCGTTTTGGCGGAAGATTTGATGGACGTTTCAACACCGGCTTTCGCGGAAACGTGGGGGTGGGAATTAATCGCGGATTCACGGTGAATCGCGCGACGGGTTTTCGCGGGTTTACTCCGACGGTAAATCGGTTTGGTTCGGGCGGTGCATTTTCAGGCACGCGAATTGGCGGTGGAGTGCATTCGTTCGGTGGAGGAGGCCATTCGTTTGGCGGTGGTGGTGGAGCGCGAGGTGGTGGCGGCGGGCATCGTTAAGAATTTTTTAGTTCACGTCGTGGGGCAGGAATTGAGTGTTGGGTTTGGGGTGGATAAGGAGTGCGTTCGATGGCAGGGAAGTTTTTTTTCCTCCCTGCGGGACTGCGGTGGCACACAAAACCCCTACCCTTTTCCCAACGCCTTGTAAAACAGCGTGACCGAACAAAACCTTCCGTCCGGCCACAGCCCATAGTCGGGAATCTCGCCGCAGCGTTGCCAGCCGTGACGCGCGTAAAGCCGTTCCGCGTCCGCGCCGGTGACCGTGTCGAGAACCAATAGAGTTTTTCCGGCGTCCAAAGCCGCTGGTTCCGCGGCGGCCAGCAACTTAGCCGCAATCCCCCGCCGCCGTGCCCGCCGATGCACCAGCATCTTCGCGATGTCGCCGCGATGCGGCTGATTCTCGGGCAGGTTCAGGATAATTTGCACAGTTCCTATGATCACGCCCGCTTTATCCTCCGCGACGATCACGATGCGTTCGCCCCGCGCCACGCTTGCGGCCACGCCTTGCCAAAAAGTGTCCGCCTTTGCGCGGTTCATCGGGTGCATGAAGCTCACCGACGCGCCGCCGTCCACGCAATCCATGAGCACGTCACCAAGTTCGCGAATCTCACGTTCGCCCAGCGATGGCAAAATCCGAATTTGAACGTCGTCCAACATTTCGTTCCTCCGATACCCAACCAACTCAAAACTCGCTCGGAAATTCTACGGCGCAATTTCCTGCGGCCCCTTGCCACCGTTCACGAGAAATAACACCGCCATGCGCACGGCCAATCCGTTGGTCACTTGATCGAGGATGACGGAGCGTCCGCAATCGGCGATCTCGCTGTCAATTTCCACCCCGCGATTGATCGGGCCGGGATGCATGATGAGCACGTCCGGCTTGGTGAGTTTCATCCGCTTTTTGTTCAAACCAAAAAGATTCACGTATTCGCCCAGGCTCGGGAATATGGACTTGCGCTGGCGTTCGTGTTGGATGCGCAAAAGGTTGATGATGTCGGCATCAGCGATGGCTTCATCCACATTATAAGTCACGCGGCAACCCATCTGCTCGAACACGCGCGGAACCAAGGTGGACGGCCCGCAAAGCGTCACGCGCGCGCCCAGTTTCAGCAACGCCCAGATGTTCGAGCGCGCGACGCGGCTGTATAAAATATCGCCCAGGATGGTGACGTTGAGGCCGGCCACCGTTCCCTTTTTTTCGAGGATGGTGAAAACATCCAGCAACGCCTGGGTGGGATGTTCATGCGCGCCATCGCCGGCGTTGACCACGCAGGCGTTGAGAAAGCGCGAAAGAAAATGCGGCGCGCCGGTCGCGCTGTGGCGGATGATGATGATGTCCGCGTTGAGCGCCTCGAGATTGCGCGCGGTGTCCTTGAGCGTCTCGCCTTTTTTGAGCGAGGAGGCCTCGGCGGAAAAATTGATGACGTCGGCGGTGAGCCGTTGCGCGGCGAGTTCAAAACTGATGCGCGTGCGGGTCGAAGGCTCGATGAAAAGATTGACCACGGTTTTGCCGCGCAGGGCCGGGACTTTTTTGATGGCGCGTTCACCGACGGATTTGAACGCGCGCGCGGTGGCGAGCACGGTATTGATTTCCTCGGCGGTGAGGGATTCGATGTCGAGCAGATGTTTGCGATGCCAGCTCATTTTTTCTCGAGATGCACGGCGTCCTGGCCGTCGGGTTCGGTGAGTTGCACGCGGATATTTTCCGAGCGCGACGTGGGAATATTTTTGCCGACGAAATCCGCCTTGATCGGCAATTCGCGATGGCCGCGGTCCACCAGCACCGCCAGCTGGATGCGGCGCGGCCGGCCGAAATCATTCAACGCATCCAGCGCCGCGCGAATGGTGCGCCCGCTGAACAGCACATCGTCCACCAGCACCACGGTTTTGCCGGTGACATCGAACGGAATCACCGTCGGCAGAATCGCCGGGCTGAGCCGCCGGTCCAAATCATCGCGATGCATGCTGACATCCAGGCTGCCGACCGGGACCGGCTGGTTCCAAATCCCCGCGAGCAACGCGCTCAGCCGTTGCGCAAGTTGCACGCCGCGCCGCTGAATGCCGATCACCACGACCTCCGTGCTGGAATCGTTTTGCTCGGCGATCTCGTGGGCGATGCGCGTCAGCGCGCGGCCCACGGCGGAGGCGTTGAGGATGACGGTGGATTCAGGCATAAAAAAAGCGACCCGGCGCAATACCGGATCGCTGACATTTAAAAATGTTTTCGTTCATGGCTTCCTTGGCAACCTCGCGGGATTGCTCTTAAAGGACGCGGGATTTATAAAATTTTATTCGCCTTTTTGGGCCGCCCGATTCCGGCGCCATTTGGAACGGTGTTTCACGATCCAATCCGTCAGCGCGCGTTCAAACCCGATGTCCTTGCCGGCCTTTTCCGACTCAATCCACTTGTGGCGCAGGATTTCTTCGCGCTCGGCTTGGAACTCCCGATAGAGCGTGGAGTTCTTCACCAAGTCACTGGCACTGGGCGAGATTTTTGTATCATTCGACATAGTCGCAAACATATTTAGGAAATTGTTATGAAACGATTATGTAACATTTGCCACGACAAGACAATCATATTCTACCTTTCGCGGGAGCACAACTTACTCACATTCTGTTCCCAATTTATCATCGGAAAATTCATCTCAGGGCTTGACGCAGAGCTTCGGCAATTTTTATAAATGCCTGCGCGGGAGGCTGCTGTGGAGCGGAGATAACAACCGGCAATCCAGCGTCGCCGCCCTCGCGAATCGCCATATAGATAGGCACCTCCCCTAAAAAGGGGATGCCTTGGCGTTGCGCTTCCGCGCGTCCGCCGCCATGCCCGAAGATCTCCGCACGCTCACCATTGGGCATTAAAAAGTAACTCATATTCTCCACAATGCCAAGAATCGGCACGTTCACTTTCTGGAACATTCCGATGCCTTTGCGGACGACTCCGAGCGACGCCTCCTGCGGCGTGGTGACGATGACGCCGCCATCCAGCGGCACGGTTTGGCAAAGAGAAAGCTGGGCATCGCCTGTGCCCGGTGGCAGGTCCACGAGCAGATAATCGAGTTCGCCCCACGCGACCGACGTGAAAAATTGCTGGATGGTTTTCATGATCATCGGCCCGCGCCAGATGACCGGGTTATCGCCCTCGATGAGAAATCCCATGCTCATCAATTTAATGCCGTGATTCTGCGGCGGGACCATCATCGTCTGGTCTTCGCTCACGCCCGGTTTTTCGTGGATGCCCATCATCAGCGGAATGCTCGGCCCGTAAATATCGCAATCCAAAAGTCCCACGCGCGCGCCGAGATGTTTCAACGCGCACGCCAAATTCACCGAGGTCGTGGACTTGCCCACGCCGCCCTTGCCGCTTGCCACCGCCACGATGCGCTGGATGCCGGGAACGCGATTTTGATTTTGCCACGGGCTTGCCGCGCCCGCCGCTTGCGCGCCCGTCGGCGCTTTGACTTCGACATGCACATGCGTGACGCCCGGCAAACTTTTGAGCGCGCGTTCGCTGTCGGCCTTGATCTGCTGCGCCGCCTCAGGCGAGCCGGATGTGAGCTGCATGGAGACGCTCACCGCGCCGTTCTGCGCGCTGACCTGCTTGATGAGGCCGAAGGACACGATGTCGCGCGTGTAACCGGGATACTTGACCGACTTGAGCGCATTCCTGATTTCGTCTTCTGTAATCATGATATGAATATAGCAGAGTCACGATTGCGGATTGCCGATTAAAACGCAAGAGCCGTTCCAGTGCGGAATGTGGAGTGCGGAGTGCGGAATGGGGGAAGTTTAAAGTGTTCAGTTTTCAGTCAGAAAGAAATTTTCTCCCATCTGTGTTCAGCCCGTGTTCCCTCCGTGGCTAAAAATTTTGTCTTCCTCCGCGCCTCCGCGTCTCCGCGGTTAACTCGGCTTAACCGTCGGCAAAATCGTCGCGCCGCTCAGTGATAAAAAAACGTCTGATCACCGAGCATGGCGTCCACCCATTTCGCGGCGTAACTTTCCGGCAGGGCGACCTGCTTGAGCAGCGTCATCATCTTCACGCGATTGCGGCGGCGGGCGGCGGCGTCAAAGCGTTTGAGCAAGCCCGCCAGATGAAGCCGTTCATTCACGGTGAGGCCGTTAAAATTTTTCTTCGTTTCGTTTTTTCTGCTCATTGAAATCATTAATATCCCTACGAACCAAAACAAGTTGCGGATGCAAAAGCACTTTCTTTGCCTTAATTAAGCATTCTCAAAGAAAATCGAAAAAACTCCTCGATCCCCGCTAAAAATTAAAAAGGCCGGACTCGCGTCCGGCCTTCCAAATTGAGAACAAAGCTTTTTGGCTTTGGTTGACCATTGCGGCGCCGCAGACATACGCCTTAAATTGCACACACAGAACACTGCATTTTTGCACCGTCAACAATGTAACCATACCCCAACGCTGGTTACTCACCAGTCACCAGTACTGGTGACACGGTTGGGGATACTAAAAATGGGAGGGCGGGCGTCTCGCGAGCCCCATATTTATTGAGGTTTTAAATGCACTGATCCTGTCACGGCTCGCGAGACGCTCGCCCTCCAGTCGTTCTTGCGGACCGCGGCTCTGCGAGCCGCAGCAAGGTCCATAAGGTCAAGCCGCTTCCGGCTCAACCTGAAGCGGCAATCTTATTTGCGAGTTGCTGCGGATCACAGATCCGCGATCCGGTAGGAATAAAAATCTTTCTTGCGCCCGGCCAGATTCATCCGCGCATGGTCTTCTATCAGACGCCTCCCGTTGAATTTTTCTGGACAGGCTGTATAAGAAATTTAGGCTGCATGCGAACTTTGCGGCAGCCGTTGGCCGAAGGTTCACCCATATTTTTACCAACAGATCATGCGCCGGTTTTTCGAATACATAGTCAGTCTCTTCAGCAATCGCCGGACGCCCACCAGCCGGCGCAATTTGCTCAGCATGTATTTTGGCGAGAGCAACAGCGGTGGCCGGCGCAAATCCAACCGCGACCGGGCTTAAATTCTGTCCCTGTAGCGACGGCCTAAAACTG
Source organism: Verrucomicrobiia bacterium (assembly GCA_036268055.1). NCBI lineage: Bacteria > Pseudomonadati > Verrucomicrobiota > Verrucomicrobiia > Verrucomicrobiia bacterium. The sequence goes on from DATAUW010000011.1 coordinate 75,193, forward strand.
CCGAATCCCCCCTCCACAAGGCGTCTTCTTCAAAATATTATCCGCTCGACGCGCCAATAGCCGCACTTATCCGCACTTACGCGCTCGATTTGCCTCCTTGAAAATTAAAAGGGCCGGACTTTCGTCCGGCCTTCTAAATTGAGAACAAAGCTTTTTGGCCTTGGTTGACTTCCGCGGCGCCGCAGACATACGCCTTACATCACACACACAGAACAACTGCATTTTTGCTACCGTCAACGATGTAAACATACCCCAACCCCCATAACCCACCAGTCACCAGTACTGGTGACACGGCTGGGGACACCCAAAATAGGAGGGCGAACGTCTCGAAAACCCCACATTTATTAGGGTTTTAAACGCACTGATACTGTCGCGACTCGCGAGTACGCTTGCCCTCCCATCATTTTGACGGCGTGTTGAAAGACCAATCGCGGTTCGCATAAAAATTCCGGGCGTGACTTTGGCCAGGTTTCGTGGAAACTTTTCCAACCATTATGAAAAAAATCTTGCTAACTTGTTTGTTCGGCCTCCTTGTGGGCCTCGTAACCGTCCGTGCCGAAGATGCCAAAAAAGAAGATGCCAAAGCTTCCGCCAAAGAAGTCGCCATCTTCAAGACCAGCGCGGGTGAAATGGTCATCGAACTCTGGCCTGACGTAGCTCCCAAAACCGTCGAAAATTTCATCAAGCTCGCGAAAAAAGGATATTACGACGGCACCGCGTTCCATCGCATCATCAAAGATTTTATGATTCAAGGCGGCGATCCCAACACGAAGAATCTTGATGCTCCAGAATCCTACGGCCAGGGTGGCCCGGGCTACACAATTCCTGACGAATTCAATGACCGTTCCCATACTCGCGGCGTCATTTCCATGGCCAACACCGGCCGCCCCAATTCTGCCGGCAGCCAGTTCTTCATCTGCACGGGCGACGCCTCGCAGCTTAACCATCATTACACCGCTTTTGGAAAATTGATCAAAGGCGACGACGTCCTCACCAAACTCGCCAACTCGCCCGTCACTGGACCTAATTCGATGGGTGAAATGAGCATTCCTAAACCTCGCGTCGTGTTGGAAAGCGTAAAGATCGTCCCCGCCGATTCCATCAAGTAACCACTTAACCTCAACCCCAAATATATTGTGAGCACCCAAGAAGTCGCAGTCATCAAAACAACAGCGGGCGATATGGTCGTGGAATTCTGGCCGGACGTCGCGCCCAAGACAGTCGAAAATTTCAAGGCTCTCGCCAATAAAGGCTTTTACGATGGCACCGCGTTTCATCGCATCGTGAAGGGTTTCATGATCCAGGGCGGCGATCCGTTGACCAAGGATGCCGAAGCCGAAGCCAGTTGGGGAACCGGCGGCCCGGGTCATCGCGTCAAGGCTGAGTTCAACGACAAGTCGCACGTGCGCGGCGTGCTCTCAATGGCGCGCTCGCAGAATCCCGATTCGGCCGGCAGCCAATTTTTCATCTGCCTGGCTGACGCAAAATTCCTCGACCGCCAATACACCGCCTTCGGCAAAGTGCTCAAGGGCGACGATGTCCTCGGCAAGATCGGCGACAGCCCCACGACGGTGAACAACAGCGGCGAGCGCAGCAAACCGTTGGCGCGTGTCGGCGTGGAGAGCGTCAAGATCGTCCCGGCGGACTCGGTCAAATAGCGGCGTGCCCATGAGCGAGCTGGCCAAATTGGCGACGCTGCTCGCGGCGATGGGTTGTCCGGCGGACAAGACGGCGGAAATGGCGGCGCAGCTCGACAAGCGCGCGCGCCAGCTTGCCGAACAGAAAAATAAAACCTACGCGGAAGCCCTCACGCACCTGCTCACCCTCATGAAACAAGGCTGGGCCGCGAAGGAAAAGGGATTGTGACATCGCTTAACTTGGTCTCTCATCGCCGCGTGAAATTTTCGTCTGAACGGACTGCGGGTCTGCGACCCGCAGCAACATACATCCGGTCAAGCCGCTCCCGGCTCAGTCTAAAGCGGCAATCGGGTCGTGAATTGCTGCGGGTCATAGACCCGCGATCCGCTGGGAGACGCGCCTTTGCCGCAAAGGCTAGCTTCACGTCGTCGTCGCATATCGAATAGTCAAAAAATTTCTTCTATGATTCTCCCCTGGGAAAAAGTCAGTTCCGAACCCGTCGGTGATTTCCGCATCTTCACTGTGCGCACCGACCGGAAAATTTCCCCGCGAACGAAAAAGGAGCACGATTTTTTTGTTATTGATAGCGTGAATTGGGTCAACGTCGTCGCCCTCACACCCGAGCGCGAAATCGTGATGATCGAGCAATATCGCCACGGCTCGAACACTGTCGAACTCGAAATTCCCGGCGGCATGCTCGATGCCAAGGATGCGACGCCCATCATCGGCGGCACGCGCGAATTGCGCGAAGAGACCGGTTACGAAGGCGCCGACGCGCGCATCATCGGCGAGATTTATCCCAACCCGGCGATCATGAGCAACACCTGTTACACGTTGCTCGTGCAAAATTGCCGGATGAAACACGCGGTGGAATTCGACCAGGCCGAAGACCTCGTCACCCGCCTCGTGCCCGCGGCGGAAATTCCCAAACTCGTCGCCAGCGGAAAAATCAAACACTCCCTCGTCGTCGTGGCGCTCTATCACTTCGACCTTTGGCAGCGGGCGAATGGATGAAGTGCCCTCGCTCAACGGAAACTTCTTTTCCGCGACGGTGTTTTTTAAACGGCGTGAATAAAATATGAAGTCCGCCAGTCACAACTTTTCTGTCGAGGGAACGGCCACTATTGTTTTCATTGTAATAAATTTGATGCTTTCCAATTCGGTTGCGAGTGGCGGCAATATGGACTTCTCATTTGGCTGGATAGATTTTCATAGCAGGCATGGATTAGATCTGTCGGTGACTTATTTTAGCCCTTTGTGGCTTGCCGCTTCGATACTGATGTCCGTGTCGCTCGCTTGGTGTCTCTTAAAACTCTCCGCCCGCCCTGCGATTGCTTGAATCCCAAAAAAATTGGCGGCACCTCTTTCGAGATGCCGCCTTGTTTCCCCACCCCTTGATCGTTAGTTCACCTTGGCGTCCGTCTTGGCTTGCTCGCGCAGGAGCATGCCGAGCATGCCGTCCATCAGGCCGTTCGTTCCGCTCGTGCCGCTCACCGAAACATCCGGCACGATGCGCACGTTGCGTTCGCCCACCACTTGCATGAGCTGAAGCATCGTGTAACCCTGCGAACCGATCGCTTCCACGCCCGCGCGATACGCCTCGGCCTTCGCATTGCCCGTCGCGCGGATGGCTTCGGCTTCACCCATCGCGTGCAACCGGATCGCTTCCGCGTCGCCCGTCGCCTGTTTGATGTGCGCGTTCGAATTCAACTCGGCTATGTTCACGCCCTGTTCCGCGCCGACGACTTGTTGCTGGATGTCCGCAATCGCCGTTTCGCGCACGAGTTGTTGGCGCTGCTTTTGCGCGGCTTCCTGCACCTCGTAGGTCTTGCGCTGTTCTTCCGCGATCTTGCGATCCGTCTGCGTGGTCATCAACGCCGCCGGCGGATTGATGTCGCCGATCAATGTATCAATGGCCTGCACGTCGTATGCGCCCAATGCCGTGCGGATATGTTGCGCGGCCTCCGTCTGCCGGTCGCTGCGCGCGCTGAGAAAATCCAGCACCGTATAATTCTGCGCCGAGTTGCGGAAATAATTTCCCACGATCGGTTGCAGAACATGGTCCACCAGATTTTGCATCGAGCCCACGCGCGAGATCACCTTCGGCGCATCCAGCGCGCCCACGTGGATGATCTGCGACACATCCAGGTTGAACGCGAACCCATCGCGCGAACGCACGGTGATGGACGAGAGCTTCGAATCATAATTATGCGATTCGGTGCGCGTCGCCCAGTTCAACACGATGTTCGTCGTCGGCACACATTCCACGTTCATCACGCGCGTGTTCACCGGATGTTTGCCGGGATACAGCGGTGTCACCCACACACCCTTGTGACCGGAGTTCACCAGGTCGCCGTGCTTGAAATCCAAACCGCTCACGTCTTCGTGTGCCATCCCGACAAACGAGATGACCACGCCCACATGCCCGATCGGAATCTCCAGCATCGGCACCTGCTCGACCTGCACAAACCACGGGTTCAAGTTCCACGTGCCCGATAACAGGATCTGCTCCTGCAAACCGCGCCGTCCGCCGCCTTCCAAAAATGCCTGCGCATTCTGGAAATTATCGTGCGTCGCGATGACCGGCCCGGCGATTTCGCCGCCCTCGATCGGGCGTCCATCCAGCGTCGTCACAATGCCCACCTTGTCCGGCTGGATACGTTGCAACTCAAGCTGGCTCGGGTGCATGCCATTCTGCTCCGCGTCTTGCGATGTGATCACCGTGAACAACGCCGTGTTGATGCGATACGTCCCGGCCGTGAGAATGCCCAACTGCCGCCCCTTCTCACCGCCCATCGTCAGGAACTTGCGCGCGTCCTGGAAGTTGTCGCAGTCCACGACTTTCCCCAGAATGCGTTCCGAAGGAATCGGCGCCCCATCCGCCGCCACAACTAGCGCAATCTCGCCTTGAACCACCACGATCACGCGCACCTTGAGGATGCGATATTGCCAGCTCCAATAACCGTAATGCAGGCCCGGCGCCAGCGTGTCCGCCTGATAACCCGCTTCTCCCTCCAGCGCAACCAGTTGCCCCGGTGCAAGCGAACGTCCCGAGAAGCGTTTGATCACAATCCCCACCTGCCGCTCGTGAATCAGCACCGTGTTCAGGTACATCAGCATCAAAAACGCGGATATCCCAAACACCAGCACATACCAATACCAAGCCACGTTGATTCCCGCTTCGCTAAGTAACGATAACGCTAACGTAGCCTTCATATGCACCCTTTCCTTTGTAATTACGCCTCGGAACGGCTATTAACCGCGCCTGGGCGCAATGCATTCAGACTGGGAGAACTTGGGGACCGCGACATGCGGCCCTAGAGGATCGCCCTTCCAATCGCCGACGAGGTTAGCTGACGGGCTTGGTCTTGAAAGTGACCTTGGCCACGGTTACCCGCGCCTCACGCCCCATCCCGGCTACACCGGGAACTGGTTCCCCCGCATTGACCTTCAGGAAGGAAGGCCAACTTAGGCTGCAACTACTTGACACCCTTCCAATCGCACGCGCGCAAGGATTGTCAAATCGAATCAATGCAAATTGCTATCCATCAATAAGATATTTATTGATAATTTATTAATCCAAACCGCATATGTTTTTAATCCTCAACCAGAAAAAGTGTTTTAAAGCACCCTTGCATGACGATTTTTAGTTTACAGTGAGTTTAGGCGAAAGAGCAGAAGCGAAGCGACCCGCGAGAGCCTAAAACTCACTGTAAACTAAAAATCCCGCCGCGACGGAGACTTCAGCGAAACAAACCCAAACCATTCCAGCAATCACCAAAAGCCAAAGAAAAAACAAAAGTATTTCAAAGCGTTCCAGCGCGAGGATTTTTAGTTTATGGCGAGGCTTTGGCGAAGGAGTGGGTCGCTAGACCCATGACTGAGCCAAAACGAAGCCATAAACTAAAAAGACCGCGCGTACAAACAAAACCGGGCCAAACAATCAGGGGGTGATCGAGAGGCCCGGGGAATTTTCGAATTTGGTACAACAGTAGGATTTCGTAGTGATCCAACCTCAATCTGTACCGAACCAAGGTTGAAATCTGCTGGGCAAACAAAGAACAATACTAACAATTTGTGCCCGAAATTTAAAATCGCTTACTGTGCTTAATTAATCATTGATCCTTATCACTGTCAACCGAAAAAATAAAGTATTAGTAAAACTTTATCCATCCATCACCAGCATAAGTCATTGACCAACCTTAGAATAACACCCTTTTGCCCTCGCGCAACTTTTTCACATAATTTTTTTCACCACAGTTTAGCGCATCTCAATAGAAAATGCTCGAATTTGTCCTTCAAATTGTGCCCCTCCCGCCGCTTCTCATTAACCTCCGGCTTTAGCCGGAGGGAACCCCCATACCGATCAAAAAAAACTATCCCGAGCGCAGCGAGGCAAGCCCATCCGCCAATCCCAAGAAAAAATATTCACCACCGCATCCACCTTACCGTCCCCCATTCCGCACTCCGCACTGCCCCCGGTCCCCTGAAAACTTGAAACTTGAAACTTGAAACTGAAAACTTTCCCCATGTTCCAACATTGACAAACCACTGTTTACCCTTTAATTAACTTCCCGGCTGCCAAAGCCATTTTTGTTGAAAGCTCTCCAATCCGTTTAGCGCATGGATGCGTCATGCTCGTATTCCTTTTTCAATCATGAATGGCAGGTCTAAAATTGTTTTGCAGAACCGGGAATCGCTTCTTTATTGGAAGGGCGAAGACCAATGGACGCCCAATCTCGACGAAGCCCAGCCGTTCGCGCACATCGCCGATGCCAACACCTACGCCCGCAAAACCGATTTCGCCGAACTCGACATCGTCATGAGCTTTGGCGATCCCAAATACGACGTCCGCCTCAAGGCCGCCGCGCAATAATTTTCGCGCGCGGGAGAATATTTTCAGACCGGCCCCTCAAATCACCCGCCGCGAACTCCGCGTCACCGTCAACCGATAGCGCCCCGATTTTTTCGTCAACACCAGCGGCGTGTTGAACGCCCGCGAAAGATTTTTCGCATTGAGCACCGAAACTTTCTTTCCCGACGCCAGCACACGCCCGGCTTTCAAGACCAGCGCATGCGAAAACACCGGCATAATTTCTTCCACATGATGCGTTACCAACATCAGCGTCGGCGCATCCGCGCGCTGCCCCAGGCGTTGGAGAAATTGCAGGAAATGTTCCGTCGCCGCCGGGTCCAGTCCCGCGCACGGCTCATCCAAAATCAACAAGCGCGGCTTGGCCATCAACGCCCGCCCGATCAGGACGCGTTGCCGTTCGCCCTGCGAAAGATAAATCCACGGACGCTCCGCGAGATACAAACACTCGATCTGTTCGAGCAACTTCAAACCGCGCGCCCGGTCCGCCCGCGTGATGCGCCCCCAATAATCAATCATCGCATACTTGCCGCTCACCACCGACTCCAGCGCCGGTTCCGTGTCCGCCATGAGTTGCCGAATGGACGAACTCACCAGCCCAATGTGTTTGCGCAACTCCCGCCAATCGCTCGATCCAAAATGTTGATTCAACACCGCGATCTCGCCCGACGTTGGCATGAAATAACCCGTCAACGCACTTAACAAAGAAGTTTTCCCCGAACCATTCGCGCCGAGAATCGCCCAATGCTGTCCCCGCTCGACGCGCCAGTTCACCTCATCGAGAATCCGCGTGCCCTCGCGCTGAATGCACAAATTGGAAACCTCAAGAATCGCCCGCTTCATTCGCAACATCATTCAAGCAAGCCATGAAGCCGTCCTTCATAAAAGAAAGTTTTTCGATCGAACAAACGGCGGATCGGACACTGTCCAGTAAATCGGGAGAATCTCAGAATGCCTTTCATTTACTGCTGCCATCCATTGGCGAGCGGTTGCGCCCAAACTTAAAATCAATGCCCCTGCTGCGCTTGTTGGACAAAGACCTGAAGACGCGAGATCATTTTTTGCAGCGCGGGTTGCACGTTCGCGAAGCGCGGGTCGGCGGCCCATTGTTGCGCGACTGCCAGGGACTCGGCATCACGGCTGGTGAGCGAGGCGCGGTCGGGTGTGACGTTTTGCGTCAGCAGATTCGGCGAGATCATGTAATTGGCGTTCGGATAAACCCCCGCGAAGGCATCCAGTTCGGTAGGGCTGACGCGTTGATCGAGCAGATAATTTTCGAGCACTTGTTTTTGCGCGGGGTCGCGCACGTCGGCACGCGCAAAATAATCCGCGCGCGTCTGCTCGCGGCCTTGCATCATGTCGGGATCGGACTCGAGCGCGGCGAGCGTCGTGGCTGGCGCATTGATCACGAGCCGGTCGAGCGCAAGAAACGCCGCATGCGCCACGGCGGGATTGTCCTGCTTGCGCACAAGGTCGGAAAGCGTGGGCATGAGGTTCGTGCCGCCGACATACACAGCCACGTCAAAGGCTTCCAGATAACCGGTCGAAGGGTCGCCTTGCCAGGACGAATATTGCAGAAGCTCGTTCGCTTTTTGCTGAAGCAAATTTTTCCCGGTGTCGCTGGAATCGCCATTCGCGAGATTGCGCAAGGCCACCGCCCATTCGTCCGGCGAATCTTTGCTGTCGAGGATCACCTTGGAATAATCCGCCGCCGCGCCGGGATCGAGCCGGCCCAGTTCATCCAACAAAAATGTGCGCAGCGTGGGCGCGTCGTCAAGGGTGCCGTTGCTCGCCACTTTGAAACCGAGATGTGTGGAGGCATCCGACTTAGAGTCCAGATATTGGCGGACGAGCGCGACGGCTTGGTCCTTGGGCATGGCCGCAAGCGCGGCGCGCAAAGCGGCAAGCGCCTGGCGCGCGGCCTTGGCATCCGGCGCGGCTTTGACGGCATCGAACAAATTTTGCAACGCGCCGCCGGGCATGCGAACAGGAACATTGGTTGCCGCCGCAACCACCGGCGGTGGCGATGGCGGTGGATTGGTATTAGTGACCGCAACAGACGGCGTGGGTGGCGTCAACGCGGTCGCCTGCCGCTTCACTTCATGCAGATGCAAGGCGTACTCGATGCCAAGCAAAACCACAATGGCAAGAAGCGCACGGATGGCGAGTCGTTTATTGCGTTGCTGGTCCACAGCGAAGGCTCGTTGATTAAAATTCTTTCTTCAACATTAGTTAGCACAACCGCCGTTTTGTGAAAGTTTTTTTTGAGGACGCCTCTCGATGGGCAGGGCGCACGAACGCGCCCCATGCTAAGGCAAAATGGTCACGATATAAGTTTTTGTCCAATCACATTCGTCAGCGAAGAAATGCACCACCACCGTGAAGGTTCCCGCCTCGGTTGTGGTGCCATCCAGTTCAGCATAATTATCATCAGACCCCAGGCTTCCATTATTCAAGTCCACACCCGGAACGGAGCCGGTGGCAGTCGCATCAGTCCGCTCCTTGCTATAGGGAAAGTGTATCCCCTGCGACAAAAAATCACCGACGTGAAGAGGCTTTTGGCCCGGACGCGGAATGTAATTCGTTGAATCTTCCGGGCAAGGTTGCCCGCCGTCCAGCGTTACCTCGATGTACTGCACCACATTGTTGCTATCCGTGGAAATCCTGAATTTTTTCAACCCGTCAAGCTGGTCAAATGCCCGGGCAAGCGGCCCATTCGCCGTCGGAAAATCGCTGGAGAGAGTTGAGCCGGTAACGAAAAGATTTAGCGTGTCTCCCGCGATCGCCGTGCCCTGATCCGTCCCACTGCCGCCGAGATAAGTGGATGAGTAAATCTGCCCGGACGGTGTGAGCGTGGTCACAAAAGCATCACGCCCACCGCTCACGCCTTGATACACGATGGCGCTGTTGTTCGGACTGACGGCCAGCGAATTCACCGCCATGCCCGGTGGTCCCGCCGGACTCCAGGAAGCGCCATTATCGAAACTCTCCAGCACGCCATAACCGCTGGACGCGCTCGTTCCCATATAGATGACCGGCGCGGTGGCTGCGGATGTGTTGGTCCCGATCAAACGATAATATGCCTGCCCGGCCGCCGCCGAAATGAGCAGCGTGTTCTGGCCGTTTAATTGCGTCGGCGACGCCGTCACGTTCGTCCAATGCGGCGGGTTGAGCGATGCCGTGGCTTGCAGCGAAAATTGCAAAGGCCACGCCAACTGCTCCTGCGCTCCCGAAGGCGCGATCGCCAGCGCAGGAGAGGATGGCGACGGCGACGTCGAAGCAATCGCAAGCGCAGTAAACCCGAAACCAGCCGATTCGAACGGCTGTGTCCAACTCACACCGCCATTCGTGCTCACACAAAACACACTGTTGCCCGTGATGCTGGAAACGACCGTCGCAAAGACATTTGATGAATTGCCCGGCGCGAACGCAACCGCCGTGACGATGCCCTGCGCGAACCCGCTGCTCGTGATGCTCCAATTCGCGCCGCCATTGGTGCTTCTAAATAAATCGAAGCCCGAAAAATTATCCACAGCCGTATAGAGGACGGATGAGTTCTGCGGATCCACGGCGACCAGGCTGATATTGAAATTATTCAACCCGTTCGTAACAGCGTTCCACGTATTGCCGCCGTCAATGCTCTTATAAAGATTTTGACCATACTGGCCGGCATACACGATGGAAGATGATTCGGGATCCACGGCAACGGTTTGAACGATGGAACTGATCGGCAAAGGAAGAAAGTTCCAATTCGCTCCTCCATCCGTGGTTTTATAAATACCGCCGTAGGAAACGGCATAAAGCGTATCAGGATGTTGCGGGTCCAGCGCCAGTTCCGTCGAACCGGAAGCCTGCATGACGAGGGGAGAAAAGATCGGACCCAATCCGTTGTTCACCGAAAACCAGCCTGCCCCCGCGTTGGTGCTTTTGAAACAACCGTTCGCCGTGAGCGCGTAAACGACCGACGGATTCGCCGGATTTGCCAGCACCGAATACACCGTGCTGCTGGCGAGCCCGGTATTGCTCACGCTCCAATCATTTCCTCCGTCCGTAGTCTTGAACAATGTTTGCTGGCCTGTTGGTTGAACCCCGTTGAGCACAGGAAAATTCGCCGAATCGGTAAAGCCCGTGACCGAGACCGCGCCATCGTCGGGACGGACGTGGATGCCGTTGACCTGCTCATCACCGCTGCCGCCCAGGTAAGTGCAATAGATCAAATTCGTCCCCGTATAATCAAACGCCGCGACGAACGCATCCCCCACCGCTCCCGCGCCGCGTCCGCCAAAAACCGATTGCGCCGCGTTCTTCACCGGCAAGCCGCCGGAATAATCAGAACCTGCGATCACGACGTTGTCATTGACATCCACGCCGATCGCGTTGACGTAGTCACCGCCCGGATCGCCGAAGTAAGTCGAATAGACCAGCGCGCCATTGGTGTCGTATTCCGCCAAAAAAGCGACGGCGACAAAACCCACTTCGTCCGTATTATTCGTCGTTTGAAACGCGTTCAGCACGGGAAAATTCGTCGAGTAAGTCCAGCCGGTCACGAACGCATTGCCATGGAAATCCACCGCGACCGCCCCACCGAGATTGATCGTGGCAAGCGATAGAAATGGAATGAGAGTCTTGCTGGTGTTGTTTTCCGAATCATTGCCGCCAAGATACGTGGAATAGATGAGGCCGCTGCCATCGCTTTTTAACTTGGCCACAAAAGCGTCACCATTGCCGCCATAAACCGATTGCATGGCATTGGTCGTCGGAAAATGAGTGGATTGCGTGTGGCCGGTGACGACCGCATTGCCATTGATATCAAGGGCGATACTGTTGGCCTGGTCAATGAGTTCTCCGCCAAGATACGTGGAGTAAACCAGCGTATTGCCGTTCGTGCCCAGTTCCGTCACGAAGGCATCGCAAATGCCACCATTGGTGGATTGCAAAGCGTGGAACACGGGAAAATTCGTAACCTCGGTGAACCCGGCGATGTAGGCATTGCCCATTTTATTTACCGCGATGGCCCGGCCAAAACTTGCCTGGTTTATATTATTCAAAATTCCCCCGCCGAGATACGTGGAATAAATCACGGTGCCGTTCGTATCCATTTTCGTGACGAATACATCCTGGTTGCCCTGAAAATTTGTTTGATACGCATTGACGAGCGGAAAATCCATCGAGGTCGTGCTGCCGACCACATAAACATTCTCGTTAAAATCCAGCGCGATTCCCTGCGCTTGATTTCCTGCCGAACCGCCAAAGGTCGCGGCATAAGTTAACACCGGATCAATCACCAGCGGCTGCGTCCGGTCATAATCGGCGATCTCAAAACCGGCGCGCATGCCCGAATGGATCAGATATTCGCCGGACAACATTTTTTTAATGCCATTGATTTCCTGGTAAACGATCGGCTTGCGCTGGCGCACGATGTCACTGCCGATTTGCAAAAGCAAATCGCCGTGGCCATCCGCCGTGATTTTATCCACCCCGGAGAACTCCAGCAAAATTGCGCCGGCATCCGCGCCGGGCCGCAGGACAAAATCGTACTCGAGCTTTTGCTGGTTGCCGTAATAAACCAGATCAATGCCGGGATAAACTTCGTGATACTTCACCTTGCCAAACGTCGGCGCGTCTGTGCGCCAGCCCGCGGAATCGCTGCCGATGAAATAATTCGCCTTGCCCGGCAACAGATCCATGCCTTCGAGCGTTGGATTCGCATTCGCGCCGCTCAGTCTGAGACGCACCAGATGGGCGGGCGCATTGGTGGTGCCACCGCGCAGGGTGAGCCACGTCTCATCGCGCGTGAACAGAAGATTTCCATTTTGGCCATGCGCTAAAAATTGAATCGCGGGGTCCGCCTGGCCGATATTCGCTTCAAAACTGATCGGTAGATTTTGATACGTTTCGCGCGGTGACGCGGTGCCGGCCCTGGCGACCGTGAGTAAAAATGTAATGAAGAATAAGAAAAACCAATGGTTCTTTGGCAAAGCTTTCATGGGATGATTCGATTTGATTTTCATACCGTTGGGATAACGACAGTGCCGCGACGCGTTTAAACGCGCGCTACGGACTATTGCCTGGTATGAGCGTTCCAGACCCCGGCAACCACAGGAAGCAAACCATCCATGCCGGGCGGAATTTTCAGGAGAAACCATGTTGTGAAATCTAACAAAAGTCAATCATTTCCGATGTGCAAATGTTTTTCCTTCCGGTTTCGTCCTACCGTTTTCGGGGATACCACAAGGATTCTGAATTCTGTTAGTTTTACGCCGTCACACTCCATAACATCCTTGCGGACGACCCGTTTGAAAGCGCGGCGTCATCCGTCGAAGTTTGCGTCAATGGCGTGGGGCTATCGTATTTATTCATGAAGAAAGATAATTTCAGCGGTTTTGGAGCGCGTTATTTTTTGGGTGTTTTATTGCTAATTTGCGTCATCAGCGGCCCGAGCGCGCAGGCGCAAGAGGACGTGAACCCGCACAAAGTCTGGCGGCAATACGGCGGCGGGCCCGACCAATCCAAATACGTCGAGTTCACGCAAATCAATAAATCCAACGTCACGCAACTCGCCGTCGCGTGGTCGTTCGCCGCGGGCGATGGCGGTTACATGTGGAACCCCATCGTCGTGGATGATGTCATGTATGTGCTCGGCAAGGATGAATCGCTGGTGGCGCTCAACGCGGAAACGGGCGCGAAGCTTTGGACCCGCACGAATCTTTCCGGCATCCACCGCACCGGCATCAATTATTGGGAAAGCAAAGATCGCAAGGATCGGCGGCTGCTTTACAGCCGGCACGACCGCTTGGAAGCGATTGATGCCCGGACGGGCGAATTGATTTTAAGTTTCGGCGATCAAGGCTCGGTTTCGCTCAAGGAGGGATTGGGCCGCGATGTCGCAACCGTTTTTCGCGAGCAAGGCACGAGCCCGGGACAGGTTTTTGAGAACCTGCTCCTGCTCGGTTCGTCGCCGGGAGAAGAATATTTTTCCGCGCCTGGCCACGTGCGCGCTTACGACGTCGTGACTGGAAAATTGGCCTGGATTTTTCACACGATTCCGTGGCCGGGAGAATTCGGTTACGAAACGTGGCCGACGAATGCCTATATTTACGGCGGCGGTTGCAATGACTGGGGTGAAATCACCGTGGATGAAAAAAACGGCATCGCGTTCTTCCCTCTCGGCGCGCCGACTTATGATTATTACGGCGCTGACCGCACGGGCAATGATTTGTTCGGTGACTGCCTCATCGCGCTCGATGCCCGCACTGGCAAACGGCTGTGGCATTTTCAGGATGTGCACCATGATTTGTGGGACTACGATCTTTGCGCGGCACCGCAACTGATCACGGTGCAGCACGAAGGCAAAACCGTCGAAGCCGTCGCTATCGCTTGCAAGCAGGGCTTCCTGTTCGTGTTGGATCGCCACACTGGAAAACCTTTGTGGCCCGTGGAGGAACGCGCCGTTCCCGCGAGCAAGATGCCCGAGGAACATTCCTCACCCACGCAGCCAATTCCCACCGTCATCCCGCCCTTCACCCGGCAGAGTGTCTCGACGAACGACATCAATCCCTATTTCTCGCCAGAGAAAAAAGCCGAGTGGGTCAAGCGCATCGCCGCCGCGCACACCGGACTTTTTGAACCGCTTTCCGACCAATACGAAACCATCGCCATGCCCGGCGCGGTTGGCGGCGCGAACCGTGGGAATACCGCCGCGGATCCCGAGCACGGCATCGTTTATGTAATCACGCAGGACCTTCCATCCGTTTACAAACTCAAATCCGAGCCGCCCATCCCCAGCGACACCCCCGGCACCGCTTCGACCAATGTGGCTCCGACACCACCGCCATCCGAAAATCCAGCCACCGCCGCGCACACGGTTTACACGCAATCGTGTATGCCGTGTCATGGCGAGGACATGGCGGGACGCGGCGCGATTCCTTCCATCATTGGTGTCGGCAAACGCATCAGTTATAGAGATTTCGCCAATACACTCGGCGTCGGCAAGGGCGTGATGCCCGCATTTCCGCATCTGGATCAACGCACGCTCGCGGGACTTTATACTTTGATCGGCGGCGATGCGCGCGCCGCGCGGCGCGGGAGAAATCGTTTGTCGTGGGCGGAGCGTTACCCGGCGGGTGTGAAAGGCCCGGCGCATAATTACAGCACGGGTTACGGCATGGAATATCCCGATCTGCTGGGGCCGCCGTGGTCTTCGATGGTGGCGTATGATTTGAACCAGGGCGTGATCAAGTGGCGCCGTCCACTAGGCCAGGATCCAAAAATTCCCGTGATAGACGGCAAGGAAACCGGCCTCGCCATCGGTTCGCAACGCAAGGGGATGATCGTGACTTCGACCGGATTGATCTTCAGCACCTGCCTCGACGGCCACGTTTACGCCTACGACACAAGCAACGGAAATAAATTGTGGAGCACTCCATTGCCGCGCAACCCGGAAGGTTTGCCCGCGATGTATGAGGTGAACGGACGCGAATATCTGGTGATTTGTGACATGGGCAAAGTGATTGACGCGGACCAGGCCAGAACGATTGCGCCGGGCTACATCGTTTACGCGCTGCCAAAGTGAACGAAAAAATTTGCGCATTACAACCAGCTAAAAAATAGTTATGAAAAGAAGAGACTTCATTTTTAACACGACGCGGCTCGCGGTGGCGGCGTCGCTCGCGCCGGCGATTTTAACTCGCGCCTCCGCGCGCGAAGCGCAGGACAAGCTGAATCGCATCGCGATGGGCACTTTGATTTTCCGTTATCAGTTCAAGCAGACCAAGCCCAGGGAAATGCCCGTCATCAAAAATGAGCTGACCTTGCTCGATGTGCCTGAGTTTTACCGCGACAAATTCGGCATCCGCAAAATCGAATTCTGGAACGAGCATTTTGAATCGCTCGAACCGGATTACCTCGCGAAGTTAAAAGGAAAAATCAAGGCCGCGGGTTCGCAGTTGGTGGACGTGCAGATTGATCGCATCTCCTACGACCTCGCATCGGAAAATGAAGAAACGCGCTTGAAGAGCATCAAGGACGTGAAGCAATGGATGGATGCGGTGTCGTTTCTCGGTTCGGAGTGCATCCGCGTCAATCCCGGCCGGCCGCGCGGGTCGGTGGACAAAAGCATCGAGTCGCTGAAAGAGTTGAACGCCTACGCCAGAAATAAAAACCTGATCATCATCACCGCGAATCATTTCGGGCTCGAGATGGATCCCGATAAACATGTGCGCATCGCAAAAGAAGCGGGCGTTCACACCGAACCGGATTTTGGAAATTATCCACACGACGCCACGTTGCTCCCCAAGCTGGAAAAAATTGTTCCCTACGCGTTCATCGTCTCGGCCAAGGTGGATGAGTTCAACAGCAACATAGAACATATTTCCTACGACTTCGACAGTTGCGTGCGGCTGTGCGAAAAGCTCGGTTTCAGGGGCGATTACATGGTGGCGCAATGGAGCGCAAAATTTCAGGACATAGATTACGACAAAGTCGCCAACTGGGTCATCTCCCACATCAAAGAAAACATCAGCGCATAAATTTCATGAAAAAAACTATTTTGACGGCGGTGCTGCTGTCGGCAGTTCAAACTCTATGCGCACAGACGGCATCGAACGATTTCACCGGCACCGGCTTGACGTTCAAGCCGGATTACAGCTTTACGGGGTCGAGCCTGGATGGCTGGCACGTCCTGGGAAAAACCGAGTGGCATGCGGACAACGGCGAGTTGGTCGGCACGGCAAAAACCGGCAGCGGCGGCTTGCTGGTGCTGAATCATTCGTATCAGGACGTGGGTGAACACGTCTCATTCAAATGTGCGGACGGCGCGCAGGTCGGGCTCGTTTGCCGTTTGGAAAAAACCGACACGGGCTTCAAGGGCATTTTAGTTTCGATCAAGGACGGAGAAATTATTTCAGACGGGGCCACATTCGATGCTGACGGAAATTTGCTCGAGCGACAAGACTTGCGCGGCATCGGAAATTATCCGCTGGTGCGCGTGCCGCCGCCGGGCGCGACGAATTCGCCCGCGCGCGGCGAGGGCCGCAGAAACCGCGAACGGCGCGGGTCGGACGCCAAATCAGATTTGCCGCTCAAGCATCCCGACATGTCGTATCACTCAAATGAATGGAATCAGGTCGAGTTTTTCATGGATGCGAGCATCATCCGTTGCTTCCTGAATGACGGCGCGCCGGCGGCGATAGGTGCGATGGACGATTCACCCAGTCATTACGGGCCGTTGGCGTTGTATGTGGCGGGCGGCGAAGTGCGCTTCAAGGATTTCAAATGCAAAGACCTTTCGTTGCGCGAGACGCCGCTGGAGACGACCTCGCCGCGCTTCCGCGTGCAACGCATCAGCGACATGTATTATTCGTGGGGCGTCGGCGCGGGCGATTTCAATCACGATGGCGTGATGGACATCGTGGCCGGGCCTTATATTTATTACGGCCCGCAGTTCACCAGTTACCGCGAGATTTTTCCGGCGGTCGCATTCAATCCCTCGAAGGAATTCACCGATGTGAATTGCGAATACACTTTTGATTTCAATCACGATGGTTGGACGGATATTTTGACCGGGCCGCCGAACGCCATTCTCTATATGAATCCGAAAGGCGAATCGCGGCGCTGGGACAAATATTTGGTCGTGCCCTCCATCCAAAGCGAAATCACAGTGTTCAAGGACATTGACAGGTCGGGAATTCCCGCGCTGATTTTTTGCGCGAATGGCATGGTGCGTTATGCGAAGCCCGATCCCGCGAACCCTACGAAGCCGTGGGTGCAACACAATGTTTCCGAGGCGGGACTCGCGCTCGGGCACGGCCTGGGCGTGGGAGATATTAATGGCGACGGACGAATGGATATTCTCAACCCGAATGGCTGGTGGGAACAACCGGCGGATTTAAGCGCGCCGGGACCGTGGAAATTTCATCCGGTGGCGTTTGGGCGATACGCGCATCATGGCATTGTGGCTGGTGGCGCGGTGATGGGAGTTTACGATGTCAATGGTGACGGCCTGAACGATGTGGTCACGAGCTTGAACGCGCATGGTTTTGGGCTGGCGTGGTTCGAGCAAAAGCGCGACGCGAGCGGAAATATTTCCTTCGTGCGCCACATGATTTGCGATGATTACGAAGCGGAGAACGCGGGCGGCGTGACGTTCTCGGAAGCGCACGGCTCGACGTTTGCCGATATTGACGGCGATGGCATTCCTGATTTCATTGTCGGTAAACGCTACTGGTCGCACCTTGACGATTCTTTCGATCCCGATCCCTACGGCGACCCGGTGTTGTATTGCTATCGCACCGTGCGGAATCGTTACGCGCCGGGTGGGGCGGAGTTCGTGCCGGAGTTAATTCATAATCGCTCCGGCGCTGGCTCGGATATTCTCGCGGTGGATTTGAAGGGAGACGGCGCAATGGACGTCGTCACGTCAACCGACCGCGGGACATTTATTTTTTGGAACGAAGGGAAGAAAACAACAACGCAAAAGACCCAATCTCTCGATCGTTGAAAGTATCTTCCCTCAATTAGGTCATCGCCTAATTGTTGCGGCCATGGTTGCGGTTAGCCGCAACCATCGTTGTATGTTCAGCCTCATCCACACCTTCCTGGACGGTTTGTGATTCGACCTCATCATCGGTGGGCAGGAATTTTTTTGCCATCTTGCCGCGCGAAGTCGGCGGCGCACCCATGCCACTGGCCACGATGCCCGAATCATCCGCCGGCGCATCGGCCGAGTCGGAGCCGAGCAATTCTTTTTTCGCCTGTTCACGGTCAGACTCAATGACGTGATGGGAATCGCGGCCGGAAATGACCGCCAATTCACGGGCGCGTTTCTCGATCATTCCCATCGTGACCGGTGAACTGGTGATAGTGCCATGACCGTGCACACGCTCCGCCGCTTCCGGCACGCGCGAATCTTTTTCAATATTGGATCTTTTCATAAGTCAATCTTGAGCAGCGTGTGTGCCGGAAGAAACTCGTTGATGGAACGGGGTGGGCTTGTCGGCTGCGTGCATTTCGCGAATCCGCGAATGCAAATCGCGGCGGAATGTATTGTGTTTTAAATTTTTGTTGCGGTTAGGTTCGTGTTAGAATGCGCAGCAAGTTCTTATGGGCAACTCATTTCTTTACTGATTCGCTTGGCTAAAAAAACTTCCTCACACGTTCCGGCGGCGACGGCGTCAACAGCGTCGGCCTCGGGCCGGCGCCTCTTGCCGTGGCTGGTGGCCGTCGCGTTTTTCATGGAGTCGCTGGACACGACGATTCTGAACACCGCCGTGCCAGTGGTGTCCGCGGCGCTGAACGTGACCGTGTTAAGCATGAAAGCTGTGCTCGCAAGTTACACATTGAGCCTGGCGGTTTTTATTCCGATCAGCGGCTGGATGGCCGATCGGTTCGGGACGCGCCGGGTGTTTGCGGCGGCCATCGGTCTATTCACGCTGGCGTCAGCGTTGTGCGGTATTTCGGGCAATATTCATTTGATGGTGGCCTGCCGGGTCGTGCAAGGTTGCGGCGGCGCGATGATGGTTCCGGTGGGCCGGTTGACGCTCGTGCGGACATTTGCAAAATCGGAATTGGTCGGCGCGATGAGTTTCGTCGCGATTCCCGCGCTCGTGGGACCGATGCTTGGGCCGATCGCGGGCGGCCTCATCGTCGGCTATTTGCACTGGCGATTTATTTTCTTCGTGAATATTCCCATCGGAATCGTTGGCCTCGTCATGGTCTATCTGCACCTGCCGAATTATCGCGAGGCGAAAACCCATCCGCTGGACATCGTCGGATTAATTTTATTCGGCTCGGGAATCGCCCTGTTGTCGTACGTGCTCGAGATTTTTGGCGAGCATGAATTGAGCAATCGCGAAATCACTTCGCTGCTGGGAATTTCGCTGGCGTTGATCGCGGGGTATGGAGTCCACTCGACGCGCACGGAGTTTCCGCTGCTGCGGATGGCGCTGTTTCAAATCCGCACCTTTCGGACCGCCTGTGTGGGAAGTTTTTTCACGCGTCTCGGACTCGGTGGCGTGCCGTTCCTCCTCCCGCTGCTTTATCAAGTCGGGCTCGGTTACACGCCGGTGCAATCCGGCCTGTTGATCATGCCGCAAGCCATCGCGGCGATGAGCACGAAAATTTTCACCACGCGCGTGCTGACGCGCTTGGGTTATCGCGGCTTGCTCGTCTCGAACACCGTGATCCTCGGCGTGCTGTTGCTGCTCTTCGCCACGATTCATGTGGGAACGCCGGTGTGGACGATCGTGTTGCTGGCCTTTTGTTATGGCGCCTTCACGTCACTGCAATACACGTGCATGAATACGCTCGTCTATTCGGACATCACGGAACCGCAGACGAGCAATGCCAGTTCCATCGCGAGCACGGTGCAGCAAATGTCCATCAGCTTCGGCGTGGCAACGGCGGGTTTGGCGGCGGCATTGCTGGTCCCGCCGAGCCTGCACTCGGATCCGCCCGCGATGCTGCATGGAATTCATGTGACCTTCATTTTGCTGGGAGGATTCACGATCTTATCCACGATGGTCTTCAGCAAATTAAAACCGGGTGATGGCCAGAATGTGAGCCAGCATAGAGTTTTGCATACGGGCTAGCGCAAATGTTTTTTTCATCTGGTTTTCACATCAAGAACACCCCCACCCCCGCAACTGAGTTGCAGGAGAGGGAGAAGAATTAATTCGCGTGGGCGCAGAGCCGTTTGCCAGCAATATGTGATTGTTAGATGCGACCGGACACGCGCGAACCGCGCGGCATTTCCACCGCCGCAGTTCTTTCCGCTTGCCCATTTCGCCCGCCCGAGCGCTCGTAAAAATACTTATATAAATATTAAACGAAGTTCTTGCATATTTTATTTCCATTGCTAGATTTATTAATAATTATGAAATCCTTTGTGAAAGCCTGCGCGCTGATTGCCTGCACGGGTGGCTAGCAACGATTCCACATTTCCCGCCGGGATTCTTTATCAGCGAAAACCATTACGTTTAAAACTCAGAGTGACGTTCAAACCAGTCCGTTTAAATCCGAAAACTGCTTCCCGTATGAAAACCAACCTTCTCCCGTCAAAATTATTTGTCCCCTTGTTCCTGCTCGCGCTTGTTTCCTGGGCGTTGCCGGCGCGCGCGCAATCCGTGTGGAGTTCAGTCGCCGGTGTCAATACCGACACCAACTGGAGTGACGCCGCCAACTGGTCGCCGGTGGGTGTGCCGGGCGCGGCCACAAATGTGTTTTTCACCGATACCGCGGGCGTCAGCGGCACGGGCATCATCAACAGCGTCGTGGATGAGAACCTCACCATCCAGGCGTTGATCTTTCGCCAGACCAATACCGTGTTTCATAACCTGCTGATTTCGCCGGGCATCACTTTGACCATCTCGAATTCGGCGGCGGCCACGAACCTTTGGGCGGGCACCGAGGCGGCCGCGACCAGCCCGACAACCCTGATGTTGACCAATACTATTTCCGGCGCGGGCGGCACGCTGGCGATTACCAGCACGAATGTGGCTTCAGTCATTTCCGTGCGCCAGACCACGACCGCGGCGGCGGGCTCGCATCTTCAGGTGCTCGATATGTCCGGCCTGGATACCTTTAACGTCAGCATCGGCAATCTCTTCGTCGGCGTTTTCGGTGGCACTGCCGTCACACGGCCGCAAGGCCAACTGTTCCTCGCCAAAACCAATAACATAACGGTGCTGGCCGTCGGAACCAAGACCGCGCCGGCAATGGATATTGGCGACACGGGCGCCAGTCCCGACTCCAACAATTTGCTCGCTCTCGGCATCAGCAACAGCATTGCCGCCGACACCATCGAAATCGGCAATCAGCGTTCGAGCGCCACCTTGAAATTCAATCCCTCGTTCGTCGTCAGCAATACGCCGTCATTCCTCCTGCGCGGGCATTCCGGCACGCGCGTGACCACCTTTAACGTCGGCGACAATTCTTCCGCCACGGCCAACATCGGTTCGGTCACGGTGGGCACGGTGGATTTCAGCGGCGGCATCGTGGATGCGATGGTGGGTTCGATGATCCTGGGCGATGGCCAGCCCATCACCGGCACCGGCGCGGGAACCGCCACGGGCACATTCACCATGACGGGTGGCAAGTTCGATGTGAACACACTGGAACTTGGTTTTCAGAATAATACTGGCGTCACCGCGGTCAACACCGGCACGGCTAATATCAGCGGCGGCACGTTGTCGGTGAATACGAGTTTGCGCCTGGCATTTTTCGGCGGCTCGGGCGGCCTGACCAAGGGCACGTTGAACATCACCAACGGCACGGTGCAGGCCAACACCATCGTGGCGGGCGGCGGCACGAGCGCCATCAACATGGTTGGCGGCAAACTCATCGTCACGAACACCATCGGCACCGTGGCAGTGCCTTTGTCCACGCTGGTTGTTGTGAGCGGGGCGACTTTGCAATTCTCGGTGGGTAGCGGCACGGTGCCGGCTCAGGTTTCGAGCCTCATTACCGATGGCTCCGGTGTGATCAACGTGAGTTCGCTGCCCGCGATTGCGGCTTATCCGGCGGTGCTTCCGCTCATCGCGTATCAAGGTGGCAGCGGCGCAGGATTCAGTTTCACGGCTGGCAGCCTGCCGGGTACATTCACCGGTTACATCACGAACGACAACCTCAGCACGATCTCCGTGGTGATCACGAACGGGCCGAACCTCGCAAGCGTCGTCTGGGCGGGAAACGTCAACAATATTTGGGACACGAACACGCTGAACTGGAAAAGCGGCGCTTCACCCGCCAAATACCGCGACGCGGACGTGGTGACTTTTGACGACACGGCGTCCACCGCCAACGTCAATGTGTCGGCCATTTTCGCGCCCGAGGCGACTATTTTCAACAATAACTCGGACAACTATTCGTTCACCGGCTCGGGCAGTATCACGGGCATCACCGGTTTGATTTTGAACGGGACCGACTCGGTCACACTCGCGGAAACCGGCGGCGATAATTTCAGCGGCGGCATTCTGGTAAACAAGGGCTCGATCATTTTGGATGACGCGAGCGGCACAATTTCCGGTGGCTTGACCATCGCGGCGGGAGCGACCGCGCAGATTGGCAATGGCGATACGAACGGCACGCTTCCCTCCGGCTCGCTGGATAACGAAGGCACTTTGATCTTCGACCATTCAGACAATATCGTGGTCGGCGTGGGCATTCCCGGCGCGGGTTCATTGGTGCAGAACGGCTCCGGCACGTTGACCTTGGCTGCGGCAAATACCTTTTCCGGCAGCACGACCGTCAATGCCGGAACACTTGTTTTGTCGAACTCCGCCGCGCTCGCCAGCACGTCGCAAATCAATGTCACCGGCGGCACGCTGGATGTCTCGGGCGTGGCTGGAAAAGTGCAGTTGAACAATCTCAGCCTCACCGGCGCGGGATTGACGGTATCGGCCAGCGCTACTCAAACGAACCTGTTTGTGAACAGCCTCACACTCGGCGGCGCGAACAACACGATCAATATCGCGTTACTTCCTTCAGTGGCGAGTTATCCCGCCACGGTGACAGTGCTGCAAACGGCAGGCGGCATTCCCGGGTTTAATTTCCGGCTCGGCACGCTGCCCGCTGGTTCCGCTGGCAGCGTGGCGTTGAGCGATGACTCCACGGCCGTGTTGCTCACGCTGACGTCGGGCCCGATCAGTCTGCGTCCCAGTGTCACCTGGGTCGGCCTCGATTTTCTGAACAACGTCAGCACAAATTGGTCGGACCGTTTGAACTGGCAGTTGCCCGGTGAGCCGGTGGCCGGTGACAATGTTATTTTTAACAACAACGCGATCTCGATCAACGGGTCGGCGGTTTCAACCCCGGGCGGCGGCATCGCCAGCCTCATTAGCGCGTATCTCGACAACATCGTGGATGCCAATTTTTCCATCGCGTCGCTCACTTACACGAACGCCGGTGGATTGTTCCACAATACTTTCATCAACAGCGGCTCGAAGCTGACGGTCACGAATCATCTGATCGTGGGTGGATTCGACACGGGTTCAACCCTCACCCAAGTCGGCGTGTCCATCTCGGGAACCAACGCGACGCTTGACGTGGAAAACACGAACGGCACCGTGCAGGTTTGGCTGGGCTCCGGATCAGCGATTCTCCCGGCGGCGATGCTCGATCTGTCCGCGCTGGATACATTCACCGCGAACATCAGCCAACTCGGCGTGGGCGCATGCACGACGAATAACGCGGTCAATCGTCCCGGCGGCATTCTCTACCTGGCGCGCACGAACACGATCAACTGCACGATCCCGACCACTGCCGCCGAGACTGGTTCGACGACGGGCAACCTGGGGTTGATCGTCGGCGATTGCAATCAGAACAACGGCTCGACCTCGACCCTTTTCCTGGGCCAGGTCAATTCGATTTCCGCGGACGCTGTGGCCATCGCGCGCCAAAAAACCACCGCGAGTATGAGTTTCAATCCTGCGCTGGTGAACATTGCGCCGTATCCGACGGTGACGTTCAAGGGCTTCACCACGGGCATCGTTTCCAACTTTGACGTGGGTGACGGCGTCGGCAATACCGGAACGACCGCAGGCACGGGCACGGTGGATTTGACCGGCGGCATCGTGACCGCCACGGTGGACATGCTGAATGTCGGCCGCGCTTCCGCTGGCACCAATGGCTCTGGAACGACGACGGGCGTGATGGGATTTGACGCCGGCACAATCACCGCCAACACGGTAAATATCGGCATCCAGCCTGTCACTGGCTCCAAGGCGGGCGTGGGCACGATGAACGTCAATAGCAACAGCACCATTGGCGAAGCGGCCACGCTGGTGGTGAATGGCGATTTGAATATCGGCGTCAGTGCTGGCGGCGCCAGTGCGGCTTCCACGGGCGGCACGTTGAACATCAATGGCGGCACGGTTCAAACCGCGAACATCATCGTGGGGACGAACACTTCGCCAAGCATCATCAACCTGACTTCCGGCACGCTGGCGATCACCGGAACCGCAGGTTCGCCCGATGCGCCGATCACGACGTTGAACCTTTCCGGCAACCTGCAACTCAACGTCAATGGCGGGGCGAATGTCACCAACATCGTGGCCACGAGCGTGAACGCCGGTGGCGCCATTTCGCTGCAGATCAATTCGCTCTTCAATGTGACCGCGGGTGTCGTTTATCCGCTCATCAGCTACCCGGTCGGCAGCAGCGACCCGTTCTCCAGCTTGAGCCTCACCTTGCCTTCGGGCTATGTCGGCGTGCTGGTGGACAACAGCGCCACAGGCATCGTCGGTTTGCAGTTGAGCACGGTGCCGGTGGTTCACGCGGCGCGTCTGACCAGTATCAGCCTGAGTGGAACGACGTTGAACATCACGGGAACCGGCGGTTCGGCCAATGGGCAGTTTGTTCTGCTGGGCTCGACTAATATCACCACGCCGTTGAATCAGTGGACGCCCATCCTGACCAACAGCTTCGATGGCAGCGGCAATTTGAACCTGTCCACGAACATCGTTAATCCTGCGGTACCGGTAGAGTTCTATATCCTGTTGCAATAAGTTGTGCGATTGGCCGCCGGCTGTGTTTGGCATCCGGCGGCCAAATCTTTTATCAGCCGGAAGTCGTATCATGAAACGAAATTTGCGGTCGCGCGCCTTCACGTTGATTGAGCTTCTGGTAGTCATCGCGATCATCGCCATCCTCGCGGGTTTGCTCTTGCCCGCACTGGCGAGCGCCAAGGAAAAAGCCAAGCGCCTGCAATGCCTGAACAATTTGAAGCAGGTGGGCATCGGCGTGAACGTGTATGCCAGCGACAGCGACGACCGCCTTTTTTCGCCGCGACCTGTTAATAGCACGCCGGCCAAATATAATCTGCACGCGCTGAATGACGATACCGCGACTGAATCAAAGTCCGTCAATCTCGACCCGACACAAACGAACAGTTCGTCTATTTGGGTTTGCCCGGAACTTAATCACGGACTCGCGAGTTATAATAACACCACCACGCCGCCGCAGTGGCAGATCGGTTATCAATATCTGGGTGGAGTTAGTAACTGGTTCAATTTGCAAGGGAGTTTTGCGGCGTTAAGTCCGCTGCGGCTCGGCACCGCTTCGCCTTCGTGGGTGGTTGCGGCGGAAGACATCATGTATAACGGCTCGAGTTGGTCCGCGAATCATAAGCGCGCGGGCGCCGCGTATCCCGACGGCGGCAATCACCTGCTGGTGGATGGCTCGGTGTCCTGGATCAAGATCGAGAGACTTTATCAGGTCACGACTTACGACACCTCCGATCATCTCTGGTATTTTTACCAGGCCGACCTCTCGACGATCCCCGCCACGCAACTCGCGCTCCTCAAGTGGAAGCCGGCGCCTCCGTGACGACCACTGAAGCTGGCAAAGGCTGGTCGAGTTAGGTGTTTTCGAGTCAATACAGTTACTCGCAGTTGAAGCGGTTTGACAGCCGCAGATGATTACTCCAATCTGGCCGCAGTGAATCCTCTGACCTTGTCTCTGTTATGCCTGGTTGGATTGTGGCTGGCGCCGAGTTCCGGTTTTGCCACGGAACCTGAAGCCCTTCCTCAACCGGATTCACGCACATCTCAGAATCTCCTTGGTTGGACGGTGCGGGTGGACGACCGGCTGTTGCAGTCCACGAATCAGGAACTGGGGCGGCGCGCCTTGCAAATGCTGGAAGCCAAGTTGAGTGACATCGAATATGTCGTGGCAGTGGATCGGCTCGAAAAACTCAAGCGGGTGGCCATCGTCCTGGACTTGAGTTGCGGACAGCTCCGGTTGATGCAATATCACGTCAGCGCTGACTGGCTGGCGGAGCACGGTTATGCCAGGGAGTTGGCCAAATGCGTTCACATTCCGCGAGCCGCGGATTTTGCCACGGCCCGGCAAGTGAACGAACAACCCTGGGTCGTCTTGCATGAACTGGCCCATGCGTATCAGGATCAAGTGCTCGGCCCCGATGCCCGCATCGTGGACGCTTACGAAAAATTCAAACAAAGCGGCAGCGGTGAAAATGTCCTGCTCTACAATGGCTCGCATGCCCGGCACTATGCCTTGACCGATTATAAAGAGTTTTTCGCCGAGTTCACTGAAAGCTATTTTGGCCTCAATGATTATTTTCCGTTCAATCGCGCGGAACTCAAGATCGCGGAACCGGAAATTTATGCCTTAATGGCCAATATCTGGGGGCCGATTCAAACCGGAATTCCGATGCCGGCTGGCCCCAGCCGTTGAGAGCCGGTGGTTTGTTTCGCTCTCGCCGTATCAAGACAACACTGGTGTAAAAGTAAAAAACAATAATGTCGAATTGAACATTTTATGACTTCAAAACCACTGTCTCATAAATCGAACCGCATGCTGGTTAACTCACTGATGACCGCGTTGTCCTGCCTGCTTTTGCCAGTCGCGATCGCTTCGGGTGAAACCAAAATCACCATGGATCGCAATAGCAATGACGAGGCGGGCCCGGCATTTAAGTTTCAGCATGTCCCGCCGCCATCGAAAAACGACTCGGGCACGGGCGCCAAGTTCACGGTCATTGACGGCGACGGCGATGCGGCGGGCGGCGACCTCAGCCGATTGAATGACGGTGCGCTGCCGAAGGAGGAAGATTCGCCGGGGGACAATTTCTTTTTTGCGGCTGGCACCGACGGCGGCCGGGTGCTGGTGGATTTGAATCACGCCATCGAAATCAAGCAGGTGAACACGTATTCGTGGCATCCGTCGGATCGCGGGCCGCAGGTTTATGAACTTTATGCCAGCGACGGCTCATCGGCGGATTTCAACGCGCATCCCGGCAATGGCAAAGACCCCGCCACTTGCGGTTGGGAACTCAAAGGAAAAGTGGATACGCGTAAACTTTCAGATAATGCCGGTGGCCAATACGGCGTCAGCGTTTCCGATTCCAGCGGCACACTTGGTAAATACCGGTATCTGCTCTTCGTGATCCACGAAACGGAAAACAACGACACCTTCGGCAACACGTTCTATAGCGAAGTGGATATTGTCGGCAAAGACGACCCCGCGCCGGTCGCCAGCGGACCGCACGACGATTCTTTGAACTCCATCACGGTCATGTCCACCGATGGCAAGTGCAAGATCACCATCCAGACCAGCGACGACCAGGCATTGCGAGACTGGGCGAAGGATAAGCTCGCGCCGGCGATGGCCGAGTGGTATCCGAAATTGGTAGCCATGCTGCCCAGCCCCGACTTCAAACCGGCCACGAACATTAGCGTGGTCATCAAGCCTGGTCGCGGCGTCGCGGAAACGGGCGGACGCCGGATCAGCGCGAACGCCACGTGGCTCAAGGGCGAAATCAATCGCCAGGCGACTGGCTCCCTCATCCACGAAGAAGTCCACGTCATCCAGGCTTATGGCGGCGCGCGCCGGAACAATCCCAACGCCACGCGCAACCCCGGCTGGCTGGTGGAAGGCATCGCGGATTACATCCGCTTTTACCGTTTTGAACCGGAGATGCACGGCGCGGACATCCGCGAACGGGCCATCGCCAACGCCCACTACGACGGCAGTTATCGTGTGACCGCCAACTTCCTAAATTGGACTTCGGAGAAATACGACAAAGACCTGGTCGTCAAACTAAACGCCGCCATGCGCGAGGGCAATTACTCGAAAGAAATTTGGAAGACGAGCACTGGAAAAACTTTGGAGGAATTGGGCGACGAGTGGAAGGCGGATTTGCAAAAGAATGTGAAGCCGAAGCAGGCAAGTTAATGATTTCGCGCGGGAGAAAAAGTTGTCGCCACAGCGCGGCTTCTGGTCACGGCCAGTAGAACGCCCGCGAGAATGAGCGTCATGCCAAGGGCACTCCAACCGGAGGGGCGCTCATGCCGCACCAGAAAGCCGAGCAGCAGCGCGATTGCAGGCGTGAAGATGGCGATGAAACTCAGGCTGGTTGCGCTCCACGTTTTGAGCAGCCAGAAGTAAATGAGAAACGTGACCACGCTTCCGGCAATGGCCAGATAAAAAATCGCGCCCCACGTTGCTCCCGCCGCCGGCAGCCGATAGCCATCGCCAATCGCCAGGCTGGTCGCCGCGAGGAGCACAGCACCGATGAGCATCGCGGGAGCATTCAACGCGGCGGGGTGAAGCGCATGGCCGTGCCTTTTGCTGGCCAGTGAGGCGAGCGTGGCGAAGACGGCGGCAACCAGCAACGCGAGCAAATGAATTGCCAGCGACGAATCGAGATGCAGACTGTCGCCGAATAACGCGGCGACGCCGAGCGTGGCCAGACAGGTTCCGGCGAGTTTGCGGGCCGTGAGACGCTCGGCTGGGAGATAAAGATGCGCACCAATCGCCGTGAGGATTGGCAACACGGAAAAGACCACAGCCGTGACGCCAGAATCTAAGGATTCTTCACCCCAATAGATCAACCCGTAATCAATCGTGAACAGCGTTGCCGCGACCCAAAAAACGAGCAGCCATTCCTTGCCTCGCGGCCAGCGCGCGCCGAGGAGCGGAACGAGAAATGCCATGATAGAGCCGGCGATGAAAAAGCGTACGGAAGCGGCGTTGAATGGGCCGAGATTGCCATAGCCTTCTTTGATAACCAGCCACGTCGAGCCCCAAATGGCGCAGAGGAGGATAAACGAGGCGGGGGCTTTTATGGATGACATGAGTATTGAATCCGCTTTTGCGTTTCGGGATCAAGCTTTCCACATCTGAAGTTATTTGTCGTGCAATCTTACGCTTCCATCCCAGCCGTCGCCTATGTCCAGGCGGACGGTGGCGATCTCCTTCAAATAAAATTGCGCCGGGCCGTCCTTGCCGTCGCGCAGGGCAATCACCTCGCGCATCAATCTCTCGGCGTTGTCGAAATCACGCCGGATAAAACATTCCAGTCCCTGGTCAAATCGCGCGAGCCATTCGGGAACTTCCGTGGTTGAGCCCGGGCCGAGCACTTCATAAATTTTCACGGCGATTTTTTTTCCCGAGACGATGAATCGCCCAACGCAGCGCAACCGCATTTTTTCACTCAGTTGCAAACGGGTGGATTCGGAAATCAGGATGTCAGTCCCAAGATATTTATTTAAACCTTCAAGGCGCGAGGCAAAGTTGGTGGTGTCTCCGATCAGCGTGTAATCAAATCGGAAATCCGATCCAAGATTGCCGGCCAGCACTTTGCCGGTGTTGATTCCGATGCGTGTGCGGAGCTGCCGCCCTTCGACGCGTTCCTTTCCCGCCTGGTTCATGCCCCACGCCGCGATCACGGCGCGTTCCGCGTGGCGCTCATCAGCCATCGGCGCGCCCCAAACGGCCATGACGGCATCGCCGATATATTTGATGATCGTCCCTTGCTCGTGGAGAATAACGCGGGTGGTTTGATTAAAATAAGTGGTCAGTATTTTTGAAACTTCCTGCGGCGCAAGTGATTCGGACATTTTGGTGAAGCCTTCGAGATCTGTGAACATCACCGTGGCCTCCACTTCGGTGCCGCCCAATGAAAGATCAAACTGGCTGTTCGCGATGCGTTCGGCCATGTATGGCGAAAGGTAAAGACCAAAGGCCTGGCGCAACATCCGTCTCCGCCGAAACTCAGTCACATATTGATAACCCACCGACCAGACGAGAGCGACCGGGGTTTGCACCATCAGCACGCCCCAATCCCACCAAAGATGAACCTTGAGTTGCATCCACACCGCGGTTGCACCCACGATTCCCATCCCGGCGAACGCGAGCAAGGCCGCGTTCCACGGACGCCGTCCGCTCAGGCCAAAGGCGCAGATAAAACCCCACGCGATAATCAACGCGGCTTGCGCTCGCGGATTCAATTGTTCCAGCCAGTCGCCGTTGATTAAGTTGAGCAAAGTTTGCGCCTGCACCTCTGCGCCATAAGACGGCCGTTTGCGCGCGCCGGGCACGCCCGCGCCAAATCGCGAATACGGATTGGCAAATTCGTCTTGTGCCGCGCCGGCCAAAGCCACATCCGAGCCGCTGCCCACCACAATGATCTTGTCGCGAAAAAATCCCTGCGGAAGGCCGTTCGTTTCCAAAACTTGATTGAGAGCCACGCCTTTGAAGGAACCGGGTGGCCCATAGTAATTGACCCACCGCTCGCGAAAGCGCGCATTCGGATCATGCGTCGCCGGCGCGCCGAGCAGGCTGGCGGCGGCCCAGGCGGCGCTGGGTTGTTCCGCCGTGCCCATAAAAATACGGCGCACGACATGATCCGGCACATCGTCCACGTTACATAATCCCGTGACTACGGAGGCTGAAATCGTGGCGGCCACGGGCGTGACTTCATCCACGGCGATATTCAGTTGATCGGACATGGAAGAGCGCGTGACCACGACGACGCGGCCGAAGGAACGCGCGGCATTGCTGAATTCCCGGTCCACGACCGGATCGGGATTTGCTTCATCGAAACTGATAAAATCAAAAAAAACCAACCGCGCGCCGTCGCGATGAAGCCGGTCAATCAGTTGGGTGTAGTAACGCCGGTTCAGTGGCACATCTTCCGGTTCACCCAAGTCGCGTTTGACGCCCGCGTTGACATAGACCATGACGACTTTCGCATCGCCGCCGGATTGGAACAAAAAGGGGAAATCATAACTAAGCCGTGCGAGGCCATCGCCAAGCGGCAGCAACAGAAAAAGACCGAGTCCGCTGGTCAGTAACGCGCCGAGCAGGTATGCATAAAAACGCTTTTTAGATTTATGGTCGGCGGCCATGTTGGGCAAGCCAATGCCAGCTATGGCAGCAACCGAGCGCGGTAAAGCCGCATTTTGTTGGAAGACACAATGGGGAGGGAAAATTCGGTGACACTATTGCTGAGAATTTGATTCGTAGCGATCGGAGACCAAACTTGTCCGGGGCCAAAATTAGTCGCTGCCTGTAATTCAAATCGCAGGCCGGTGGTTCCCGCCAATTCGAGTTGGAACTGGTTTTGTGCCCCGCTCAAAAACTTCAATTTTGGTTGCTGCACCTTGACTACCGTTGTCGTCGTGCTGGCGGTTCTCGTAACGCCCCGCAAGGTGATTTGCGCGGAGAGGTTGACTACTGTGTCCGTGGAAACACTGCCGGCGGTGAAGTTGCCATTGACGATTTCTGGCAGACTGCTGGACCATGAAGGCGACAGGTTTCCGTTCGTGCTGCCATCATTGAAATAAGCCGTGCTCACGAAAGTCGCCGAAGAATTTTCGTTCACGAACGCCGGGCCGCTCAACACGAGATTGGTGAATTGCGGTGGGACGCTGAAGCCCGGGGCCGACAATGTCCCGCCGCCGGTCGGCACTCCGCCGCTTGGCCCGGTTGAGGTAGAAAAGAGAGTAAAAATTTCCTGGCTGTCTTCCGCATGCGCCGAATCGCCATCATATAATCCGCCCTCGTAAACTGTCGCAAAATAATTATCCTGACCCTCACCAGTGGTTGACAAGGTGACCTGAATGGAACCACCGGCGGGAATAGGCGGGAAGGCTGTCTGGCTGATATCCTCATTACCGGAAAAAAAAGATTGATCATATAGATCCACATACCCCGCTCGGGATTCACTCATGGTAGGATTGTAAATAGTGATGGTATTTATGAAGGTATTGAAACCATCGTAGAAATCATTCTCATTGCCGGTGATCTGTAGTAAATGCCCAAGGGTAAATTCCTGTTGGGGAGTTGGGGGTAAGACATTTATGTTCACTGACTTGCTGGCAGCATTATAGTCATAGGTATCGCTCGGAGTGAAACCCGCCAATACGGTGGTACTTCCCGGCGGTAAAACGGTGCCCGCGGGCGGGAAATAGGCGAACGATCCTGAGGCATTGGCCGATGCATTCAACTGTTGCGGCCCCAGCGGCGTGCCAAAAGCTAGCGTTGAAGGCGTGGTCCACGAAATAACCGGCGCTATCTTTGGATCCACCTCCAAGGTCACGGTATTGGTTGCGCGCGTATAGTTCGTGATGTCTATCGGGGTAAAGACAACCGAAAGCAAATTATTTCCAGCATTCAGCACCGTGTTCAATGGCGGGTTATAGACAAAATTTCCTGGAATATTACAGGTCGCATTTAGCTGGATACTGGTCAGCAGGAAGGGAAGCCGGACCGGCGAGGGTGTGTTCCAAACGACAACGGGTGACATCGGCAGCACCACAAGATTCACCATGTTGGTCACAGTGGCGTAGTTTGTGCCATCTGGCGTAAAGACAGCGGTGAGAAGATGTAATCCTGCTCCAAGAATAGTTCCGCTCGGCGGCGAATAGACAAATGAACCCGGCACGCTGGCCTTGGCATCTAATTGGTTGGATCCAAGCGGCGTACTGTAAACAATGGATGCCGGAGTGTTCCAGAGGATGCTCGGTTGGGCAGGACCGCTCGGTTTGATAGCCCAGATCATGGCATTGGCCATTAACCGGGCGCCGTCGCTGGTGGCATCCCAAAAATCAGTGCGCGCGTCGCTTGATGGTGGAAAAAAATTAAGGGCGACCACCCGTCCGCTGGTGATTTGTTTGGTCGCAACCAGCGGCTGGCCATCACTCCAATGAGCAATGAGACGGGCTCCGGAAGTGATGGTAATTCCAGAGGTGTGAAAGCAGGCGGTTCCACCGTTGAATGAATTGACCCCGCTCAAAATGGGATCCAGCGGTTGATCTGCCACCAGATAATTATAAAAACTGGCAGTTCCCGTTCCCAGGGTAATCGGCGAATAGCCTCCGCTGATAATCCGGCCCTGCATATACCCGACAAAGTTGGTGGAAAAGTCAAAATCGGCCAGGACGACGCCTCCACCCGAATCCGCGTAGTCCGCAAGAACATTACCCATTCCCGCTGGATCAGTAAATGGCTCATCGGAATACGCCATCACGCAATCGTATTGTTGTAATTGCGCCAGCGTCGGCACGGCGCTCCCCTCGATTATATAGCCATCCACTCTCGAAAACAGACCCGTGCCAAATAGCTTGTTGGTAACGTCATTGTTCCAAGTGGTAGTCGCCGGGGCGCCATAAACGGCGATGGTAGGCTTGGCTGGCTGGACACTGACGTCATCCAAGCCAAAATACGATGGATCATTGCGAAAGCCGATTTGAAGCGGAGTATTTGCCGAACTTGCCTTTACGATGAATTGAAGATTGGTCCAGCCGATGCCGCCGATATTAACCTGGTCGAAAAGATTAGTGCCGTTCCAGGATATCGAAAATTCGTTGGTGGGAATCGCACTGGGGCTAAACAACCAAAGTGACAACAAGTATTTTTTCCCCGGCACCGTGGCGAGATTTTGCGAAAGAAAACCGAGGGTAAGCGGGGGGCCTAACTGGGCTCCGAACCCGCCAGAATGCACATATTCCGTTGAGGCGATATACGCATCCAAAAGATTGCCGGACTGTGTCCAGCCCTGGAATCCATTGGTTTCAAATCCACCATTTTGGACCAGTTCCTGCGCCCGCGCCGGCGTTGCCGCGGCCAGCAGCACAAAAACCATCGCCCACAACAAACCGAAAACGGATTGCCATGCCCCCAAATGATCAACCGCAATTTTTTTATTTACCGCGCATGCCATAAGTTCCCCTTCTCACAGTAAATTATTTCGATGGTTGGATTCTATACGCCTTCGGTTGTTCGATGCGAAAGGATTACCCCAAATCTGGACCGCGCATGCTGGCCGATCCGCGGGTTTGTGGACCTCTCAATCGTCCGCTTTTTAATCACAGAAAATACTCCGATTGCCAAGCAATTTTAGCGTTACGACGACTTCGATTTGTAACACAAAAAAGCACCTCATTCCTACGAATGCGACAAATAGAGTTGCGCCTTTTTTTTAATTAATTACCGTGGGCGCGCACCAGGACACACAGGGTTTTCCGTAAAAGAGAATTTGAGCACCCACAACCAAAAGCTAGCGTTCGTTTGCGCCGTGGGCTTTTTTTGGGCCCGATGGTGCGCCGCCGCTCCAACGCCGCAAGGCGAGCTGCTGGAAAAGGAAGGCTCGGTGGACCTATCGCGGGCCAAGGTTGAATGGTCGTCCGCCTCTGTCGGCCAAAAACTTTTTGTGGAAGACCGGTTGCGAACGCTGGCGGACAGCCGGGCCACGCTTCAACTGGCGGAATTGGGCAGGCTGAGGTTGAAGGAGTTGACCACGATGGAAGTTTTGCCGCCGCTGGCCAACGGCGGGAAGGCCACGCTCGATTTGAAGAACGGGGCTTTTTATTTTTTCACGCGCGAACGCCCCCGCGAATTTCTCATCAACACGCCTTACGCCGTCGCCGCCTCGCGCGGGACGGAAGTCATGGCGGCGGTGGACGCAGATGGCCAGGCGACTTTCACGGTGTTCGATGGCCAGGTGGATGTGACGAATAACCTAGGCGGCGTCACGCTGGCCACCGGTGACATCGGCACGGTCGCTCCAGGACAGGCACCGGTGAAGACGGCGGTGATCCAGACTACCAATTTGGTGCAGTGGTGGCTGTATTATCCCGCGGTGCTGGATCAAAATGAATTATCGCTCACCCCGCAGGAGCAGGCGCAAATCACCAATTCACTGAGCGCGTATCGTGCCGGTGATCTGCTGGGCGCGCTGGCGGATTATCCAAAAACCTTCCAGCCCCAAAGCGATGGCGGACATATTTATCTGGCGGAACTCTGGCTGGCGGTCGGCGAAGTCGAAAAAAGTGAAACGGAATTATCCAAAGTTGGCGCTCAATCCGAATTGGCCAATGCGATTCGGGAATTGATGGAGGCGACGAGCTTGCGAACGTCGTCGCGCCCCATTCAAGCGGTGTCCTCGGCTTCGGACTGGCTGGCGCGTTCTTATAGTGATCAGGCGCGGCACGATTTGTCCGCGGCGTTGCAGTCCGCGCGAAATGCCGCGGCGAAAGATCCCGGCTTCGGCTTTGCCTGGGAACGCGTGGCGGAACTTGAATTTGGTTTTGGCCGCACGGAAGAAGCGCTGGATGCACTGGAGAAATCAATCAAATTATCCTCGCAAAACGCACAGGCGTGGGCGTTAAAAGGTTTTCTGGCCGCTGCTCGCAATCAACTGCCCGAGGCCGAAAAACATTTTGAACAATCCCTTGATCTGGATGGCGCGCTGGGCAACGCCTGGCTGGGGCGCGGGTTGGTCCGCATCCGCCAGGGACAGAGCGATGCCGGGCGGGGTGATCTTCAAACGGCGGCGGCGCTCGAACCCAATCGCTCGGAACTGCGCAGCTATTTGGGCAAGGCTTTCGATAACAGCGGTGATGCGTTGCATGCGGACCGCGAATTGAAATTGGCCAAGCGGCTCGACCCTTCGGACCCGACGCCGTGGCTTTACTCGGCGCTCTATCTTCGCGAGGAACTTCGTTTCAACGAGGCGCTGGAAGATTTGGAACGGTCGCTGGCCTTGAACGACAACCGGCAGGTCTATCGCTCGCAACTTTTATTGGATCAGGACCGGGCCGTGCGCGGTTCCAGTCTCGCGACGATTTATCAAAGCGCGAACATGAATGATGTGAGCGTGCGCGAAGCCATCAAGGCGGTCGAAAGTGATTACAGCAACCCGTCGGCTCATCAATTTCTGGCGGAAAGCTTCGACGCGCAACGCGATCCCACTCGCTTCAACTTGCGCATCGAAACGCCGTGGTTCAACGAACTTTTGCTGGCGCACATCCTCGCGCCGGTGGGCGCAGGCAACCTTTCACAGAACATTTCCCAACAAGAATATTCCCGGCTGTTCGAGGATGACCGGCTGGGTTTCAGCAGTTCGTCCGAGTATCGCAGCGATGGGCAATTTCGCGAGTTGGCGTCGCAATATGGAACCGAAGGCAATTCCAGTTACGCGCTCGATTTGGATTATCAGCATAACGACGGCATTCGA
The DNA here is from genome assembly GCA_036268055.1 of Verrucomicrobiia bacterium. NCBI lineage: Bacteria > Pseudomonadati > Verrucomicrobiota > Verrucomicrobiia > Verrucomicrobiia bacterium. The sequence goes on from DATAUW010000011.1 coordinate 111,462, forward strand.
CCCAACAATGAGCTAAATCGAATCGAGTGGTACACGACTTTGAAGCAGCAGTTGACTCCGCAAGACTCCGTTCTGCTTTTGACGAAATATTTCGACTACCACTCGGGCGATAATTTTCAGCGCTACGACCAATCAATGGTGAGGACGAATTATCAGTTGGACGAATCACAAACCCCGCTGCTGGCGGTGGCGTATCATCACGAATGGCAGCCGGGCGTGCACACCCTTTTTCTCGGGTCGCGATTGGAGGATAACCAACGATACCGGGACGCGGGGGTTGAACAGTTAATTCTCTTTACCAACGCAGCCGGACAGGTGATCAGCGATGCGGCTCTTGGAAAGGACCCCGTCACCGGCGCTCCCGATGGAGGCGTGGATGTGACTTACCAAAGCCGTCTTGAAATTTATTCCGCGGAGTTGAATCAAATTTTTCAGGGCGAACGGAATACGGTGATTCTCGGCGGGCGATTTCAAGGCGGACAATTCAGCACGACCGATCTGCTGAACAATGTTCAGCCGTCCAGCTTCGCTTATTTATTTTCCGACCCCGCCGCGCAGGACACCGCCAACTCAAGCTTCACCCACGAGTCGGCGTATGCTTATTACACGCTTGAGCCGGTGGACCACCTTTGGCTGACGGCGGGGCTTTCGTTTGATCACATGACTTACCCGGATAACTTCCGGCTCTCGCCGATTTCTTCCGCGAGGGCCGAGCGAACCCGTTACAATCCCAAGGCGGCGCTGGTCTGGAATCCTTTGCCGCAAGTGACCCTGCGCGGTGCGTTCAGCAAATCATTGAGCGGCGCAAGCTTTGATGAAAGCTTCACGCTGGAGCCGACTGAACTTGCGGGCTTCAATCAATCCTATCGCACGATCATTTCCGAATCGCTGGTCGGAGAAGTATCCGCGCAGGATTCTCAGGTGGCGGGCGGGGCGTTGGATTTGGAATTTCCTTCCCATACTTACGTTGGGCTGCAAGGCGAAATGCTCGGCTCGCAAGTGGACCGCGGGTATGGAGTGTTTGATAGTGACGACTCATTTTTTCCGGACAGCTTCACGCCTTCGACGACGCGCCAATCATTGGATTATCATGAGTCTTCCATTTCGGCGACGGTGAACCAGCTTGCCTCGGACATGTTTTCAATCGGGGCAAAATACAAATTCACGCATTCCGTATTGCAATCGGTGTTTCCAGCGATTCCTCTCGCCGCCGATCCTACGGCGAATATTTCTCAAGCGGCGAACCTGCATCAGACCACATTTTTTATATTGTTGAATCATCCGTCGGGTTTTTTCGCGCAGGCAGAAACCCAATGGTATCACCAGGATAACTTCGGCTACACGCCTTCGCTGGCCTCGGCTAACTTCTGGCAGCACAATATTCTTTTCGGTTACCGTTTGCGCCGGCAACGCGCGGAATTGAGCGTTGGCGTATTGAACCTGGGGAATTCGGATTATGATTTAAATCCGTTGAATCTCTATCAGGAACTGCCGCGCGGCCGCGTCTTTTTTACGCGCGTAAAGATTAATTTGTAAGCGGGCAAATGGATAAATTTGACGATCCTGAAGCGCGCAGAATTGTTTTTACAAACAAGCAGTTTGTAGGCATATAAAAGCACGATAGAACGCAGGCAAATACGGGGCAAAAGCGTGAGGACAAAACATTATTCTCCGATTTTTTTTCTAAGATTTATTTCATTGGCCGCCTGGTTGATCATGGCGTTTATCCACCCGAATTTGCTTTCCGCGCAAGAGTTGGTTGCGAATGGAGGATTTGAGGTCAATACCGGTGGCTGGCATGAGACGGGGAATATCAACCAGACGTTTGTAATATCCGCCGCCTATGCCCGCTCCGGCGCGGCCGGCGCGAAATTGGCTGCGTCGAGTTCACCCGGTTTTATCGGACAAAGCATTGCCGTGGAACCGAATCAGGTCTATTTGCTTTCTCTCTGGCTGTATAGTCCTGATGGGTCAACTCCAAACGACTTCAATGTTTCGTGGGACGGTATCACCCTTTTCGATCAAACTAATATTCCGGCGATTGGCTGGACGAATCTGCAATTTACGGTGGAGTCCACCCGAGCCAATGTAAATCTTCAATTTGGATTTCGAAACGACCATTCGTCTTTTGGGTTGGACGATGTTTCGGTTCAGCCGGTGGCGCCAGCGGATTTTAGCAACTTGCATTCGTTTACGAATACTGAGGGCGGCGATATTGGAGGCGTCATTTGCGCAAACGACGGCAGCACTCTATTTGGCGCGGGAACTGATGGAGGCGCTGCCGGAGCCGGCACCGTATTCAGATTGAATACGGATGGCTCGGGGTTCACCATTCTGCATAATTTTACTCCCCCTTCGGGATTTCCCTATTATTCCAATGGCGACGGTACTTATCCAACCTCGCCGCTGGTATTATCAGGCAGCACTGTTTATGGAGTGACGCAACAAGGTGGTGCTTTGGGCAGCGGTCATGTATTCAAGATGAGTGCGAACGGAGGAAATCCGACCGCTATTCATACTTTTACGACGGTTCCGAATTCCCCGCCTTTTTATAATAATGATGGAGCGTTTCCCAATGCGGGAATAATTTTATCAGGCAACACCCTTTATGGAACGGCAAATGAGGGTGGCACCGCAGGGAGCGGAACATTAATCAAAGTCAACACTGATGGCACTGGTTTTGTGGTCTTGCATAGCTTCAGCGCCACACCGTCTTTCTATCCACAGACAAATAGCGATGGGGCATCCCCTGAATCCGCTTTGACCCTATCCGGCAATACCGTGTATGGCACTACCTATTCAGGAGGGCCTTTTGGCTATGGAACAATCTTTAGCGTCCACACCGATGGATCGGGGTTTGTGAACTTGCATAGCTTCACTGGAGATGTTGATGGCGGTCATTTGTTTTCGAGTCTGGTGATATTGGGGCAGGTGGTCTATGGCACTTCATTTTTTGGAGGAGATACAAACAACGGGTATTTGTTTAAAATGAACACGGACGGTACCGGTTTCGGCATTATTCACAGTTTTTCGCAGACCGCTGGAAATGAAAATGCCAATTATGACGGGGCGAATCCCGAATACGGATTGACGTTATCTGGCAACATTCTTTACGGAACCACCAGCGAGGGAGGAAGCTTTGGCGGAGGAACCGTATTTCGGATCAATTCCGATGGCTCAGACTTTACAGTATTGTACAACTTTCCATTGAGAGCTGTTGTCAGGGCATTATCCGCGGGCTCTGACGGGGGGGCGGCAGAGGGGCCTTTGAGTATATCCAGCGGCGTCCTCTACGGTGCAGCCTCTCTAGGTGGTTTTTATAACGAAGGGTTGATTTATGCCATCAGCGCCATGGGAGAACCTCTGGTCATCTGGAATGATCCTGATCCTATTACCAATGGAACACCATTGTCTGCTGCGCAGTTGAATGCCAGTTCCACAGTTCCAGGTTCATTTACTTACTCACCGCCTGACGGGACCATTCTCGGAGTGGGAACGCAGATTCTCACCGCCGTCTTTTCCCCGGCGGACACAAACTATCCAATCGTGACCAACACTGTGGATATTGAAGTGCTTCCCATCATGCCTGCGGTTATTTGGGAAACGCCATCGCCGATCCGGTTTCCGTCCATGCTTACCAGTGAGCAGTTAAACGCGACGTGCAATATTCCCGGAACTTTTATCTATAATCCGCCGGCGGGCACGGTGCCGCAAACGGGAGTTGACTTGCTTTCGGTGGTGTTTATCCCGTTCGATACCACTAATTATACCAGCGTGACTAATACGGTAGATTTGGAAGTGGATCCAAAAATAGCACCCAATATCACATGGGCGGCGCCTTCGGCGATAGCCTTTGGCACGCCGCTTGGGCCGCAGCAGTTGAATGCGACGGCTGACGTCTCGGGATCGTTTGCCTATGCCCCTCCGTTGGGGACCGTGTTGACACCGGGAGAAAAAACCCTATTGGCGGGTTTCACTCCAGGCGATACTTATAATTATAGCTCCGCCGGCGATTTTGTGACGATCGAGGTCTTACCGCCAACCCCCCAACAGGAATTTATTTATGGGCATTTGCTTCAGATCACGCGCAATGTAAATAATTTTTATGACGGTTTCTACACCTTCATAAATACCATCACCATCTCAAATCCTACCATGAGCGAATCGCGGGCAGGATATGTGGACTTATATGACCAATCATCTCTTTCGGGCAATGAAGATGCCGGCCAGACAGCCTTCCCGCCTATTCCCGCCGGAGGCTCGATGCAGATCACGCTGACCACCAGGGGCAGCGGACAGGATAACTATTTTGCGACGGTGTACGAAGATGGTTTGTATAATGGCGATTCGCCACAGGCAGAAGACAGCCAGGAAATTTTCCATCTCTTTTCGACCACGAACGGGCCAAGTGGCGGAGTGCCGACCGGCGGCGGGACATTGTCGGCCCCGGGCTTCAGCGTACCACCGCAATTCACTGATCTCGTGATTAGCGGCCCGGCGTTCGTGAATGAGAATTCTTCGGCTGCTTTCGCGACGACTGCTTATTTCAATGATGGCAGCACGAATGGGAATCTGTCTCCTTCATGGTTCAGCAGCCTGCCAGAAATCGTCAGTGGCAATTTCACCGCCGGCAGTGTCACCGCGGATACATTGGTGACTATTTCCGCTCAAATCACTTTGCGAGGCATTACAAAATCCGCCAGCACAACCGCGACGGTAGTAAAGGTGCAGCAGCCAAAACTGAAGTTTTTGAGTGCATCACAAAATTCATTCCACCTTGATTTGACGGGAACCACTGGCCTTCGCTTTGAATTGCAGATGGCGACCAATCTTGGGCCGGGAAAAATTTGGTCTCCGATCGCCACGAATCAAATTCTCAGCAATAGCGCCACCGAATTTTCCGATTCGGGAGCGGGGACAAATTCGCGGCGCTTTTATCGCGTCCGAGTTCTTCCTTGAGTCGTTTCCTTTAACTTGTCAGTCGGTTCTCAGCCATTCTACCTCTTTTAAGAACATGGCTCGGATGTATCCTGTACAGACCAGAATTCCAGAAATCCCGCGTGGCATTTGTTTTGCTGATAGGTCAGCGAATCAATTTTAGAAAATCATTCAACCTATAAAATAAATGAAAGCCAAAGCGTCGGGAAAACGAGTTCGTTATGCGGTCGTCGGATTGGGAGATATTGCGCAGAGCGCGGTTTTGCCGGCGTTTGCGAATTCCAGGGGAAACTCCGAGTTGACCGCGCTGGTTTCGGATGACCCGGTAAAGCTGAAGCGAATCGGACGCCAATATCAGGTCGGACGGTTGTGCGATTATGGAGATTATCGGGCTTTGATGCGCAGCGGCGAGGTGGATGCGGTTTATATTTGCCTGCCGAATGAGTTGCATCGGGAATACGCCGTCCACGCCGCCGAAGCGGGAATCCATGTGCTGTCCGAGAAGCCGCTCGCCAAGACCGAGGCGGAATGCGAGGACATCCTCAAGGCTTGCGCGGAAAATAAGGTGAGGCTGATGACGGCGTATCGCCTGCATTTTGAACGGGCGAATCTTGAGGCGATCCATTTGCTGCACTCGGGAAAGATCGGCGAACTGCGAATTTTTCAAGCGCTGTTCACGCAGCAAGTGAAGCCGGGAAATGTCCGGCTGGACGATCACCTGAGCGGCGGTTCGCTCTATGATATTGGGATTTATTGCATCAATGCCGCGCGCTATTTGTTCCGCAGTGAACCGGCGGAGGTCTTTGCTTTTTCCGCGCGCAATGGCGATCCGCGTTTCAAGGAGGTTGATGAAATGACGAGTGCGATTTTGCGTTTTCCGAAGGACCGACTGGCGAGTTTCACGACCAGTTTTGGCGCGTCGGATTCGGCGGTGTTCACGGTGGTGGGAACGAAGGGAGTTTTGCGATTGAACCACGCGTTTGAATATTCGGATTCGATCGAGATGGAACTTATTTCCGGTGGTCGCACGATCAGGAGAAAATACGCCCTGCGCGATCAGTTCGCGGCGGAACTGATTTACTTCTCGAACTGTATCTTGAAAAAACGCGAGCCCGAGCCGTCGGGCATCGAAGGGCTTTTGGATGTGCATATCATCCGGTCGCTTTACGAGTCCGCGCGCAATGGGCTGCCGGTGCGGACCAGGGAACTTCGCGCCCCGCATCGGCCCGATTTGCGCCAGGAAATTTATCGGCCGCCGGCGCGGCGCCGTCCTAAAATTCACGCGCAATCACCGAGCCGATGATCGCTTTGGCTTGACGGAAAATAAATCGCAATTCGCCAATCGAACGGCAAATTGCGAAAAACTGGCGCGCTTTCCCGGGCGGAATCAATTCCATTTACGTGGCGACGCGCGCGTTTCTGCATTCAATTTGTTGGTACGTAACCAGCTAAAATTCTTCCGGCCCGGTTTTCCAGGCCATTTTTATTCGTGCGACAAATAGCCATCGGCGGCGCGCATGCCTGACGCGATGGCTTGGGAACAGATGAACGAGTAATGGAAAAAAATATTGAAACAGATAATCCTGCGCCAACCCTGGAAAATCCTTATCAGGCGTGCCTGGATTACATTCAGGATTACTGGCCGAGAATTACGCGATTGCAAACCGCCGACGTGGGGACGCTGATCGGATTGCCATTCCGATACATCTGCGCGAATCATGACATGTTCAAGGAGCTGTATTATTGGGACAGCTATTTTATCATGCTGGGATTGGAGGAAACCCGCAACGACGGTTTGGTGATCGAAATAACGGAGAATATTCTTTTCCTCATGAGCCGCTTCGGGCGCATCCCGAATGCGAACCGCTACTACCATCTGAGCCGTTCGCAGCCGCCGTTTCTGAGTTCGATGATCCGCAAGGCGTATGACGCCAAGGCCCGCCAGGGGCTCACGCAAACCGAACTTTTCGGCTGGCTGAAGACGGCGTCGCGAGTCGCGGAAGTGGAATACGAACAGGTCTGGCGCGGAAAAAAATTTCCGGACGATCGCGAGGTCTATCGCGGATTATCCCGATACTACGATCTCAATATTTGGCATTCGGCGGCGGAAGCCGAATCCGGCTGGGACATGACGCATCGTTTTGAAGACCGCTGCCTGGATTTTATTCCGGTGGATTTGAATAGCCTGTTATTCCAATACGAGACCGACTTCGCACTTTTTGCGAAGCTGCTGGGCGATGGAGAAGCCGAAAAAAAATGGCAGGCCAAACGGGAAGAGCGCCGGAAAAACATGTTCGAAGTTTTGTGGGACAACGACGCGGGGTATTTTTATGACTTCGATTATCGCCGTGGCCGCCGCAGTAATGTGCGCACCGTGGCGGGCTTTTTTCCGATGTGGTCACGGCTTGCCACACCGGAGCAGGCCGCGCGCATCGTGGCCACGCACCTGCCGTTTTTTGAGATGAACCACGGCATCGTGACCACCGAACAATCGCGCGGCGAAACGAAGGACTTTTCCAAACAATGGGAATGGCCCAACGGCTGGGCGCCGCTGCAATGGATCGTGATCAGTGCCTTGGAAAAATACGGATTTCATGACGAGGCATTGCGCATCGCGCGGAAATGGGTGGACCTGGTGAACCGGATTTTTTTGGAGAACAAAGTGAACTTCGAAAAATACAATGTCGTGGACGGTTCGCGCGCGACGCCGGACCGTTATCCCGACCAGGCCGGCTTCGGCTGGACCAACTCTATCTTCGCGCGGCTCGTGAATTTCGTCCTGACCGGCCGGCTTTGGCCGCAGCGGGAAAGCTTTTATGCAACCACCAAAAATGGATAAGATCGAAACCGATTTGCTCGTGGGAAAACCGTACCCGCTGGGGGCCACGTGGATGAACGATGGGGTAAATTTTGCGTTGTTTTCCGCCAACGCGGCGGGCGTGGATCTTTGCCTTTTCGACACTCCGGACGGCAAGGAGGAAAAGCGCTCGATCAAAATTTTTCATTGCACGAACCAGATCTGGCACGTTTTCGTGCCGGGTTTGAAGCCCGGGCAATGTTACGGCTATCGCGTTCACGGGCCTTACGAACCGGAGAAGGGTCTGCGATTCAATCCCTCCAAATTACTTTTGGATCCGTATGCGAAAGCGATTACCGGCGACGTTCGCTGGGGCGAAGAGATGTTTCCCTATCGCCTGGGCGACCCGTCCGCCGATCTTTCCAAAAACGATTTTAACAACGCGGCGTGCATGCCCAAATCGGTGGTCACTGACCCGCGGTTCGATTGGGAAAATGATGCGCTTCCCAACACCCCCATGGGCGAAACGATTATTTATGAAACTCATGTCAAAGGGTTCTCCAAACTCTGGCCGGCGCTTCCGGAAAAAATTCGCGGGACGTATCTGGGCATCGGCAGCGAGCCGGCGATTGCGTATTTCAAAAAACTCGGAGTGACGGCCATTGAGTTATTGCCCGTGCATCACCGCATGGATTCAAAACATTTGATTGATAAAGGGCTCTCGGATTACTGGGGTTACAATTCCATCGGCTTCTTTGCGCCGGACAGCCGATTTTCGAGCGAAGGTTTTCTCGGTGAGCAAGTGCGGGAATTCAAAACAATGGTGAAGAACCTGCACGCCGCCGGTTTGGAAGTGATCCTCGACGTGGTTTACAATCACACTTCCGAGGGAAATCGCATGGGGCCGATGCTTTCCTTCCGCGGCATTGATAACTTGAGTTATTACCGGCTGTCTGAAGATCCCCGTTACAACATGGATTACACCGGCACGGGAAACACGCTCGCGGTGTATCAGCCCAATGTTTTGCAGATGGTGATGGACAGCCTGCGGTATTGGATCACGGAGATGCACGTGGACGGTTTTCGTTTTGATTTGGCGGCAGCCCTCGCGCGCGAATTGCAGGCGGTGAATCATCTTTCCTCGTTTTTTGACGTGATCCATCAGGACCCGCTCATCTCGCAAGTCAAATTGATCGCGGAGCCGTGGGACCTCGGCGAGGACGGCTACCAAGTTGGTAAATTCCCCATCCTGTGGTCTGAGTGGAACGGAAAATATCGCGACACGATCCGGCATTATTGGAAGGGCGACAGCGGGTGTTTGAGCGATTTTGCGAACCGTTTCAGCGGCAGCGCGGATCTTTATGAGGCCACCGGGCGCACGCCATCCGCGAGCATCAATTTCGTGACGTCGCACGATGGCTATACGCTGGCGGACCTGGTCAGTTACCAGGAAACTCATAACGAGGCCAACGGTGAGGAAAATCGCGACGGCGAAAAAAATAATTTGAGTTGGAATTGTGGCGTGGAAGGGCCGACGGAAGATGAGGAAATAAACAAGTTGCGGCGCCGCCAGCAGCGAAATTTTCTGGCGACATTGTTTCTTTCCCAAGGCGTGCCGATGCTGGCGGGGGGCGACGAGTATGGCCGCAGCCAGCAAGGCAACAACAACGCCTACTGTCAGGATAACGAGATCAGTTGGTTGAATTGGGAACATGGCGAACATGCCGACCGGCTCACTCAATTCGCCGCTGAACTGGCTGCATTTCGGAAACGGCATGCGGCCTTTCGGCGGTTGGATTTCTTTCGCGGACAGCCGGTGCGCGGCACGAACATGCACGACGTCAAATGGCTGAACCCAACCGGGCGAAAAATGCGCGATGACGAGTGGAATGTGGATCACAACCGCTGTCTCGGTATTTTCCTCAGCGGCTATCTTATGGGCATCAATGGCAAGATCATTGAGGATGATTTTTACCTGCTGTGCTTTAATGCGCATCATGAGCCGGTTCCGTTCGTGCTTCCGGCGGGAGTGGAGACCGAATGGGAATTTGTTTTGGACACTGCCGATGAAAAAGGTTTTGTTCGCGATCGGACTCCGCCGAAGGGGCAGATCATTCTCGAAGGCCGTTCGATGATGGTGCTGCGCCTGCGTCCGCCGGCTGCGCTGGAACGCTCGACGATCATGGATCGTCTGTTACAAAGCATGGATGGCGAAGCAAAGGACGCGCCGGCCAATGAGCAGCAAAAGCAGTAGAGACTTGCCGCCGCGTCCGGTGAATCCCGCGTGGCGACACGGCCTGCAGGTCAGCTGTGACGGAGTTCTGTACCGGTTGTGGAGTCCGCAAACCTCAGCGGTAAACGTGCTTTTGAACGGAAGGCAACGGCGTTTGCCGATGCGGAAAAATGGGGCGGGCTGGTTTGAAATATTGGATGCGCAAGGCAAAGCCGGGGATCTCTACGAATTTGAATTGGAGGGAAAAACTATTTTGCCGGATGTGGCGTCGCGTTTTCAACCTCGCGGAGTTAAGGGACCATCGCAAGTAATCGAAGGTGAAAGTTTTTTTTGGAACGATGAAAACTGGCAGCGACCGAGTTTGGCGGACTTGATTATTTACGAGTTGCACCTGGGGACCTTTACGAGCGAAGGGACGTTTGTTTCGGCCATTGACCGGTTGAAACAGGTGCGTGACCTGGGCGTGAACGCGATTGAACTGATGCCGGTCGGTGAATTTCCGGGAGAAAGAAATTGGGGGTATGACGTGGTGCTGCCCTTCGCGCCCGCACACAGTTACGGGACGCCGGATGATCTGCGGCGATTGGTGGAGGCGGCGCATGGGCTGGGATTGGCCGTCATCCTGGACGTGGTTTACAACCACGTCTGCGGCGAGCCGAATATTTTGGAGAGGACCAGCCCGCAATATTTTCACAAAAAAAATAGCAATGCCTGGGGCGGCTCGCTGAATTTTGATGGCGAAAACTCTGAAGCCGTGCGCGAATTTTTTATTCAAAACGCGGAATATTGGTTGGAGGAATTTCACGTGGACGGGCTGCGGCTCGACGCCACCCACGCGATTCAGGACGATTCGCCCACGCATATCCTGACCGAGATTGCGGCGGCGGTGCGTCGGCGCGGGGGCTTTGTCATTGCCGAAGATGATCGAAATGAGGCACGGCTGCTGCGGCCTGTTGGCGAAGAAGGACTGGGATTGGATGCCGCGTGGGCCGATGACTTTCATCATGTGATGAAAATGAAATTGAAGCCGGAACCCATCGGGCATTTCGCCAGCTATGCCGGAAGCCTGGACGAATTGAAAGATACGATTGAACATGGGTGGCTGTTTCGCGGGCAGGAATTTCGCCAGTGGAAAAAACCGCGCGGCACAGATGCTATTGATCGGCTGCCGCAACAATTTGTTTATTGTTTAAGCAATCATGACCAGACTGGCAACCGGCCGATGGGCGAGCGGTTGAATCATTTAGTTGACGCGCGGGCTTACCGGGCGGCCTCCATGTTTTTTCTGCTGCTGCCGTTCACGCCCATGTTATTCATGGGACAGGAATGGGCGGCGGAAACACCGTTTGTATTTTTCTCCGATCATGGCGGAGAATTCGGCGCGGGCGTGAGCAAAGGACGGCTGCGCGAATTTCAGAATTTCGGATCGCAATGGCCAGCAGAGATGATCGCGCGGATGCCCGATCCCGAAGACCCGTCCGCGTTTCAACAAAGCAAATTGAATTGGCGCGAATTGGAAACTCAGCCTCATCAAAGGGTGCTCGCTCTTTATCGCGAATGTTTGCGCCTGCGGAAAGCAGATCCAGTTTTACACGAACGTGAGCGGAGCAACTGGAAAGTCTGGACGGAGAGCGATTGTGTTTTTTTGAAGTATGGATTGAAACCGGGGCCATCGCGGTTACTGATCGCGCATTTTGGCGAAGGCGCTGAAGCCACGATTGAGAAAGGCTGGCGATTAAAGTTGTCCAGCGGGGAGCGGCGTTTCGACGGGCAAGGCGAAAACATTTTTGATATAGCGGCGAACGCGAGCAAGTTTACCGGGCCGGCGACGATTTTGTTGGAGCGGGAATTGTGAAAACGTCCATGCGCATACCGGGATCAACTTATCGCTTCCAGTTCAATCGAGGATTCACCTTTGAGGACGCGCGAAAACTCGTGAACTACCTGGATGAACTGGGAATCACTGATTTGTATGCGTCGCCGATTTTCACCGCGCCGCCGGAAAGCAATCACGGATACGATGTCTGCGACTACAATCAGATCAATCCCGTGCTGGGCGGAAGCGCGGGGTGGCTTGAGTTAAGCAACGAATTGCGAAAGCGCGGCATGGGGTTGATGCTGGATTTTGTGCCGAACCACATGGGCGCGGTGCCGGGGTTGAACTACTGGTGGCGGGATGTTTTGGAGCACGGCCTGGATTCGCGTTACGCGAAATTTTTTGATGTGGATTGGGAGGCGTTGGAGGGGCGGATATTGCTGCCGATTCTGGAGGATGAATTGGAAAAAGTTTTGGAGAGGGGATTGTTTGAATTGACCTATGAAAATGGCCGCCTGGGAATCAAATATCGGGAAATAATTTTGCCGCTGACGCCGGCCAGCGAGCAACGGGCGTGGGACGCTTTGCAAGCCGGCATAGAACCCAATCGAAACGCGGCGGTTGCGGCCTTCAACGCGGGCGTCAAAAATTCCGAGAGCCGGGATTGGATGCGCGGACTTTTGGCGGAGCAAGTGTATCAGTTGGAATATTGGCGGACGGGAACGCGGCGGGCGAACTATCGCCGGTTTTTCGAGATAGATGGTTTGATCGGGATCAACGTCGGTTTGTCAGAAGTGTTCGAGGCGGTTCATCACTTGCTCGGAGAGTTTGTGAAAGCGGGACAAGTGACCGGCTTGCGGCTTGATCACATTGATGGGTTGGCGGACCCAGCGGCTTATCTGGAAAGGTTGCAGCAGTTCCTCAAAAAAATTGGCGGTGATGAATTTTATGTCGTAGTGGAAAAAATATTGATGGGCGACGAGGAATTGCCGAAAGACTGGCCGGTGGCGGGCACGACAGGATATGAATTTGGCGCCGCCGTAACGGGCGTGCTGGTGGAGGGCGCGTCCGAGAAAAATCTTTCCCAAATCTACGAAGATTTTGCTGGAGATAAAACGACGCTTGAGGATGTGATCGTGCGGAGCAAGCGGCAGGTGATGGGGCTGGCTTTGAGCAAGGAGGTCGGGATATTGGCTGCGCTTTTGGAGGAGTGTGCGGGAGGAAATATGGAGGGGAAGGAGTTGCGGGCAGCGGTGGAAGCTGTGCTGGCTGTTTTTCCAGTGTATCGAACTTACATGACACCGCGAACGATGGTGAGCCCCGCCGATCGGGCGGTGGTGGAAACTGCGTTAGCTCTGGCGCGGAAAAATTCGCCGAATGTGACTGGGAAGGCGCTGGATTTCTTACGAAAGATTTTGCTCGCGGAAGGTGAAACATCACCGAATGAAACGGCAGAATTATTTCGGCAGCGATTTCAGCAATTTTCCGGGCCGATCATGGCGAAAAGTTTTGAGGACACGACTTTTTTTGTGTTTAACCGGCTGATCGCGTTGAATGAAGTTGGCGCGAATCCCGGGCGATTCGGCTGGGAGCCAACTGCGTTTCACGCAGCGAACTCCAGGCGATTTCAATGCAGCCCACACTGCATGCTGACGACCTCAACGCATGACACCAAACTGAGCGAAGATGCCCGGGCACGGGTGGCGGGGCTGTCGGAAATCGCTGATGAATGGAAGACGTTTTTACAGACGGCCGGCAAAGCGAATGAAGTTTTCAAAGCGGATGTAAATGGAAAGGCGGCTCCGGATCGGAATGAGGAATATTTATTTTACCAGGTTTTATTGGCGAGCTGGCCGTTGGAAACATTAGACCAGCAAACGCGTTCGAGTTATGTCGAGCGCTTGCAAGGACACCTGTTGAAGGCATTGCGGGAAGCAAAAATCCATACGCGCTGGGATGAACAAAATGAGGCCTGGGAAAAGGCGATGAGCGATTTCGTAAGCCGCGTCATTAATGAACCATCGCCGGAATTCACCGCGAAGTTTGCGCCGCTGGCGAATCAGATCGCGGAACTTGGCGCAATGAATTCACTGGCGCAAACGCTTCTCAAGTTGACCTCGCCGGGTGTGCCAGACATCTATCAAGGCAACGAGGGTTGGCAATTTGCGCTGACGGATCCGGACAACCGAAGGCCGGTGGATTTTGAAGCGCGGCAGCAATTTTTGAAATCGCTGGGCACGCACCCGCCGGCGGAACTGCTCACGAATTGGCGCAGCGGCGCGATCAAATTATTTTTAACGCGAACAGTTTTAAGATTTCGCCGAAAACATCCGCGATTGTTTGAAAGCGGTGATTATGTGCCGCTGACTTTTGAGGGAAAGTTTGCGGAGAATTGCATTGGGTTTGTTCGCCGTGCGGAAGGTGAATGCGCCGTGGTGTTCGCGCCGCGATTAACCAAAAAAGTAGGATGGCCGCCAATCGGCGAGGGTTGGGATTCGACCAAGGTAAATTTTGCGGGGCTGGGAGAAACAGCGTTGGTTGATTTATTTACCGGCAGACGATTCGGCGATAGAACCGCCGCGATGGCGCAGGTGTTTGGCGAATTGCCCTTCGCGGTTTTGACGACGGAAGCGGTCATTTAGATTTTATCAGCCAGGGATCTTTTTCCTTGTCCACGCCTTTTTTAAGTTGGGGAACGTCCGTGTGACGCCAAGCCACGCCAAAGACTTTATACAAATGGAAGTGGCCGTAACCGGATGTGGCATCCAAAGATTGGACGTGCGCGCCGGTTTCGCGGAGGTAGGCGAACAAAGCGAATTTGCCGATCGAATCCGCCTTCTGACTTTTGTAAAAAGCGATCTCGGGAGTTTGCAGCGGCCCAGAAAGCGGAACGGGAATGGTGAGCGTGGGGATGCCGATCAGCGTTTCGGAAGTATTCATGCCGAGGCCGCCGCTGCGGATTTCCACAATCACGTCTGCCTGGTTATTGGTGGCCATGAGCAGGGCGCCGGCGTCGGAAAAATGCTGGCGGATAAGGCTGATGGCATAGAGCTTGTCCACGCTGTCAAAATATTTTTCCTCGATGAAAACTTTCCGGCCACTGGCCCATTTGAGGTCCACATCCATCATCGCTTCATCCGAGGCGTGGCTGAGGAGCAGTTGCTCAATGGCGGTGCGCGGTGGTTCAGAAATTTTGGCGGTGTAACAACCGCATAGCCCAAAAAGAGACAGATAAAATGGAAAACGAAGAAGATGTTTTGTTCCGGCCCAGGCGGAACCCATGCAGAAAATTTTGCTCCCAGACATGCGGCGATTATTTTTAAATTTGATTTGGAAAAAACAGATCACGTAAAATTCCGACGAAGGCTACTAGCTAAGAATATGCCAGCGGGAAAAGGCGGATTGGAAGGCAACTTGCGGCGACGGGAGGGCGTTCGAATCGCAATATGCAATCGAGTGTTGCACACTGCAATCGCCTGAATCCAGTTTCCCCGTAAAAAACGCTGAAGCGACGTTCCGGTCAGCCGGGTTAAAAGCCATCTGCTTTTAATCGGCTCAAGGAAGGGTTGGTCTAAAAAATGCGGGTCATAGCTGTTGAAACACCTATCTCCAAATTTATGAATACTTCCATTGAACAAAAACAATCCGTCAAAAATCCGGGCGCTCAAACCGCCGGAAAGGCCACGGGGGTGGTTCTGATTGTCATCGGCACACTGCTCCTTTTTACGATCATCATTCCCTATTTGGGAATCATGATGGCCATTCCCGGTTTGCTCCTGATTTTCGCTGGCTTCGGCTTGATCGCTTTTCGATCCAAAACGGGGACTGCGGCAAAGTAACCATCGCTTTTTTAGATTGAAGGTTGAAACCGTTTTCAACATCGCCACTCTACGCCTTAATTCTTATGTGGCAGGACGCTCTCGGCCATGTCTTTGACTGATTGCCAGATCATGCGCCGCGAATGAATGTCGCCTTTCAAGATTGAGCCCATAAAATTTCGCGCCTGCGCCCAGGTGATGTGGGGCGGCAGCGGCGGCACTTCGGGATCGGTATGCGCGTCAATCACCACCGGACGGTCGGAGGCCAGTGCTTCTTTCCAGGCGGCTTCCACCGATTCCGGCTGGTTGAGCCGGATGCCCTTGAGTCCGAGCGATTCGGCGTGGGTGGCGTAAGGAAAATCAGGCAGTTCCTGAGAGGCGATATATTTTGGGTCGCCACTTAAAATGCGTTGCTCCCAAGTGACCAAGTTCAAATCGCGATTGTTCAGGACGAGCACGATGAGCCGCGGATCACGCCATTGCTTCCAATATTTTGCGACGGTGACCAGTTCACTGCTGCCATTCATCTGCATGGCGCCGTCACCGACAAAAGCGATCGCCACCCGATCAGGGAAGGCGAACTTCGCGGCAATCGCGTAGGGTACGCCCGGCCCCATCGTGGCCAAATTTCCTGAAAGCGATGCCATCATGCCGGTGCGGAGCTTAAGATCGCGGGCAAACCAATTTGCCGCTGAACCGGAATCGGCGGTGAGAATGCAACGGTCCGGCAGATGCGGGGACAATTCCCAAAACACCCGTTGCGGATTGAGCGGTTTGGCGGCATTCATGGCTCGCGCCTCGAGAACTTTCCACCATTCCGCGACATCTTTTTCAATTTTTTCCCGCCAGGTTTGGTCTGACTTTTGTTTCAATAGAGGAATCAGCGCGTTCAAACTTTCCACGGCATCTCCCGCCAAACAGACATCGGCGGGGTAACGCAGGCTCAACATCCGCGGATCAATGTCAATCTGCACACAGCGCGCCTGCCCTTCCGACGGGAGAAATTCCGAGTAAGGAAAACTGGTGCCGATCATCAAAAGCGTGTCGCAATCATTCATCAGGTTCCAACTGGGTTTAGTGCCGAGCAGACCGATCGCGCCCGTCACGAAGGGCAACGCATCCGGCAAAACTGCGCGGCCCAGCAATGCCTTCGCCACCCCCGCGCCCAGCAAATTGGCGGCTTCTATCACTTGCCCGCCCGCGTCCAGGGCGCCGGCGCCCACCAAAATGGCAACGCGCTGGCCTTCATTTAAAATGCCGGCCGCCCGGCGTAATTCATCATCGGCGGGGATGACGCGGGACTTGGCGTGGCCGATGCCGGAATGAATCGTGTGATGCAAATGCGCCGGTTCCCTGATGGCTTTTTCCTCTTGAAGATCGTTGGGAATAATCAGGCACGTGACTGTCCGTTCCGCCTTGGCGATGCGCACCGCTCGATCCACCAAATGGCGGATTTGCGCCGGATGCGAGGCTTGCTGCATATATTCTCCCGCGACATCCTTGAACAGCGACGTCAAATCCACTTCCTGCTGGTAGCTTCCGCCCAACGCCTGGCGCGAGGATTGGCCGACGATGGCCAGCACGGGCGTATGATCCATTTTGGCATCGTACAAGCCGTTGAGAAGGTGGATCGCACCCGGCCCGGAAGTTGCGAGGCAGACGCCGACCTCGCGCGTAAATTTGGCGTGACCGCACGCCATAAAGGCAGCCATCTCTTCATGGCGCGCCTGAATGAATTCCATCGGGTGGGAACTTTTCTCCGCGCGTTGCAGGGCGCCCATGATTCCGTTGATGCCGTCTCCGGGATAACCGAAAATTCGGCGAATCCCCCATTGATGCAACCGCTCAATCAAAAAATCGCTGCACGTATCGCTCATGGTGGCTAACAGGCAGCAAATGATTTGCCAAGGCCTTGACCGTGTTTATGGCAATAACTCGCTGGGCGCGCAAACCAATCGGCGCAAATTGCCTTCATGAATGGCGAATTGCGATTGTGGCCGCTTCCATAGCGAAGGCACGTGAGTGGCGGCCAAGTGGATAGCCAAGCCTCTGTTGCGACATTGCGGAACAAACTGATTCGGGAGTGATAAATTAAGTGGTGGAGGCGGCGGGAGTTGAACCCGCGTCCCAGACTAATCTGCCAGCCGCGACTACATGCTTAGTCAGAAGAGAGTTTTCATCCTTGCGATAACGCTCTGACTCGAGTCGCACGGCCTAGTCCGCATGGAATTATTTCGACCCCGCGCGCGCGGTCTCCGCGCTGGATCTAACCTGCTGTAGCGTTCGTCCACCGTAGCAGGTGTCCAGTGGCGAACGTCGTGGCACTTAGGCCGCGAGAGCTAGTTCTTGATTAGCTTTTATTTTTTGGTTCGATTTTTTACGAGGCCAACGAACCATCCTCGGCATGCCGCCTCTGGCGTATTCTCCTGGTCGAAACCAGTACGCCCCCAAACGACTGTTCTTATTATCGCCGGGATGGGGCGGCGGGTCAAGGGGACTCCAGTGCGGAGTGCGGAGTGTGGAGTGTGGAATGGGAAATAGGGAAGTTTCAAGTTTTCAGTTTTCAGCAAGAATTGGGCTCTTGCGGAGGGTCACTGGGGGACGGTAATTTTTTACCGCGGAGGCACGGAGGGCGCGGAGGTTCTTGGGGATGGGGAATTTATGGTTTAGGCGCCAATGTTCATCTCTGACTCCTTTTTTCCGGATCTCCAAGCCGGTTGGAATTCTGTAGGAGCGTCGAGGTAATGCGCGGGATCGTGGCTGGGAAATCAGGCGAAGCGGACTTCGCGACCGCTGGCGGAGGAGGCGTAGATGGCGTCGAGGACTTGCTGGACCTTGAGGGATTCTTCGAGGGTGACGAGGGGTTTTTTATTATCGAGGACGCAGTTGACGAAGTGTTGGAATCGGTCTTCGGGCAGAGGGATTTTGAGGCCGGCGAGTTGGATGGTTTCGTAGCCGCTGGCGCCGTTGCGATAGAGTTTGGCGGGGAAGAGGGAAAGGCCGCCCTGGGTGCCGAGGAGGTCCACGCCGTGCTCGCGTCCGTCCTGGGGTTGATGGCCGGCCCAACTGACTTCGAAATTGATGGTGCGGCCGCTTTTCATTTTGATGATGGCGGTGGCGCTGTCTTCGACGTCGCAGGGTTTGCCGGGATCAATTTCGCTTTTGCCCCAGTTGAATTCGCCGAGGCCGCGCGGGCCGAATTTGGAGTGGGTTTGGCCGAAGACGCTGGCGGCTTCGAAGTCGCCCAGGAGATGGAAGGTAATGTCGAGGATGTGGACGCCGATATCGAAGCCGCAACCGCCGCCGGAATATTTTTTCTGCGTGAACCACGAGCCGATGCGCGGGATGCCGCTGCGCCGCAGCCAAAATGCGCGCGCGTGATAGATGTCGCCGAGGTCGCCGCGTTGGATGAGGAGCTTGGCCATTTGGGAGGCGCGGTGGAAGCGCAAATTCTGACCGACCATGAGGGTGCGCTTCATTTTCATGGCGGTGTCAATGATCCTGGATGCCTCTTTGGCGCTGGTGGCCATGGGCTTTTCGAGGAAGACATGTTTGCGGGCCTTGAGGGCTTCGATGGCGACAGGCGCGTGAAGATAATTGGGCAGGGCGATGGTGACGGCATCAATGTCCGCCTGTTCGAGCAGCTCGCGATAGTCGGTATAGCTGCGGGCGATTTTGAAACGCTCGGTGGCTTCCCTGGCGCGGCCGGGATGGATTTCCGCCACCGCGACGACCGTGGCTCGCGGGCATTGGGAGAGCCAATTCAGGTGGTCCAAGCCGATTCCGCCAGTTCCGATCACCGCGCACCGAAGTCTCTCAGCCATAAATTATCCGGGGTAGAACTTTAATGTAATGAGCCCTTGATGAAGCTGGGGTTGCAGAATTTTTTAACTAATTTTACCGCCGCAGGTCAATGGCATTCTGCCCCAAAGCCGGTTTTAATAAAAAATAACCCCAAAATTTGCATGTTCGCTGTAAACCACTTAGGATAAACCTCTAAAATGGGACTTGATACAAAAGGCTGTTTTCGCTAATAACCCTGCCAGTGTTAATAATACTGCTCTCCAGTTTGGCGGTGTTGAGCCTGTTGCTGACGCTTTGGCAATGGATTGGCTCCCGCTATCCCCTGCATCAACGGATTGGTGCGCACCCCTTCGCGCCTGATTTGACGCTGCTTAAACCGCTCAAGGGGGTGGATGATCATACTGAAGAATGCCTTCGCAGCTGGTTCACCCAGGCTTATCCCGGCAAGATGCAGTTGCTATTTGGCGTGGCGTCTCCGGATGATCCTGTGTGCGATGTAGTCCGCCGACTGGTCGGCGAGCATCCGGAGGCGCACGCCAAGCTCGTCATCTGTCACGAAACTCTCGGGTTCAACGCCAAAGTCTCCTCGCTCATCCAGCTTCGCCGCCTGGCCGAAAACGAAATCATCGTGGTCAGCGATGCCGATGTCCTCGCGCCCAAAGACTTTCTCAAAAATGCCGTGGCGCCGCTGACGGATCCCGAAGTCGGCCTGGTGAATTGTTTCTATCGCCTCGCCAATCCCGCGACGCTCGCGATGCGTTGGAAGGCCATCGCCATCAACGCGGATTTTTGGAGCCAGGTTTTGCAAAGCAAGGATTTGGCCCCGCTCGATTTTGCCCTTGGCGCAGTGATGATCACCCGGCGCGCGCATTTGCAGGAAATCGGTGGATTTGAAGCGCTGGCGGACCATCTCGCGGATGATTTTCAACTCGGCAATCGCATCGTGCGCATCGGCGGCAGGCGCATCGTCCTTTGCCCAGTGGTCGTGGATTGTCTGTCCGAACCATTGAGCTGGGGCGACACCTGGCGGCATCAATTACGCTGGGCGCGGACCATCCGCGTCTCGCGACCGCTGCCCTACGCCTTCAGCATCCTGAGTAACGCCACGCTCTGGCCGCTGCTCTGGATGGCCACGCAACCCACGCCGCTTTCCTTGCTGACCTTCGCGGGATGCATTTCCCTGCGCATCGTCATGGTTCAAACGCTCCAACGCCGGTTGGGCGCAGTCGTCGGCCAATGGCGGTTCTGGTGGCTGGCCCCGATCAAGGACCTGTTGCAATGCGGTTTGTGGGCGGGAGCGTTCCTCGGCAATCACATCACCTGGCGCGGGCAAAAATACCGCTTACTGCGCGACGGGCGGCTGGCGGCTCATTGAGCGTTGGTGATTAAATGGGCTCACGAGTACGTTCGCCCTCCCAATGTTCGCCTTCGGAAGATTAATCGGCTTTCTTTGACTTCGCGGGTTTGCTTTCCGTTTTTGCCGGAGCGGGAGTGGCTGCTTTGCTTTCGGACGCGGCGGGTTTGCTATCACCACTGCTGGCGGCGGGCGCGGTGTCTTTCTTCGCGCCGGCCTTGTAATTCTCACTGCGATAATCGGTGATGTAAAAACCGCTGCCCTTGAAAATCAATCCCGCGCCCGCGCCGATGGATTTCTTCACCTTGCCCTTGCCCCATTTTTTCAACCCGCATAAATCCTTCGGGCACGTGGTCAAGGCGGGCGCCATCATCGAGCGCACGATCTCAAATTCGTGCCCGCACTTCTGACAAACATATTCGTAAGTTGGCATGATTACTTTTTATAAATGCTGCGCGCACGCGTCAAGGTGCGCGATTCAAATTCAACCGCCGATACAACTCATACTTCGCTCCGGCGCGACAAATTCCGGCTCGCCGATGTGATGCCGCTCTTCCTTCTGCCACACTACGCCGCGCAAAAATTCTCCGATCGCCTCGTCCGAATCCCCTTCGCGCAGGCGCGTGCGCAAATCGTGTTCCGTCACACTGAAAAGACACGTCCGCACCTGGCCGTCGGCTGTTAAGCGAACGCGATTGCAATGTCCGCAAAACGGCTCGCTCACCGGCGAGATGAGCCCGATCTCACCGCGCCCATCGGCGAATTGCCAGCGGCGCGCCGTCTCCGCCGCATCGCGCGCGGGCGCGGGACGCAACTCGAAACGCGCTTGCAACCGCTCCAAAATTTCGCGTCCCGGCATGACGAGTTCCTTCAGCCACGCGCGCGCCGAATCGAGCGGCATGAACTCGATGAACCGCATCGGCAAATCATTCTCGCGGGCGAAATCCGCCAGCGCTTCGATTTCGTGATCATTGATGCCACGAATGATCACCGCATTCACCTTGACCGGCTTCATGCCGAGTTCTTTCGCCAGATGAATGGCTGCCAAAACTTCGGCGAGTGCATCGCGCCCGGTGATTTTTTGAAAGTTCGCGCGGTCGAGTGAATCCAAACTGAAGCTGATGCGCCGCAAGCCCGCCTCGCGCAACGCGCGCGCTTTTTCCGCAAACAAAAAACCATTCGTCGTCAGTGCCAGGTCTTTCAAGCCGGGGATAGCCGCGATGCGCGCGACCAATTTTTCAATGTCCGGACGCAAGAGCGGTTCGCCACCGGTGAGCCGGATTTTTTCAATGCCAAGTCCAACGGCAATGCGCACGACGCGCTCGATTTCTTCAAACGTCAGGAACTTCGACTTGGGCTGCCATTCGCGCGCGATGGGATTGGAATGCGGCAGCGAAGCCCAGCGTCCGCGATAAAAATTCTGCGCCGCTTCCGTCTCGGGCAGGCAATAGAGACAACGGAAATTGCACCGGTCGGTGAGACTTACCCGCAAGTCGCGCAGAATCCGTCCGTGAGCGTCAACGAGCAAATTCCGCCGCGTCATCAATGATTGGTCGGCGGCAACAGCGTGCCGGGCGTATTGGTGATAGGCGAGAGCACTTTCACGCTGCCATCGGAATTTACTTCCACATTCAGGTCAGGCGTTTTTTCCGGCGGCGCGTTCGTTACCGGCACACGCGGCGGATTCTTCTGCATCAGGCGTTCCGCGCCTTTTTCATCGGCGTTGGAAAAGATGCCGCGGCGAATCCAGTCCAGGCGTTTGGCCAGCGACAATTCGTCCTTGAGTTTCTTCACTTGCGTGCGCAGGACGGCGAGATCGTTGAATTGTTTTTCCAACTCGGCTTTCTCCGCCATCAAACGATTGAGTTCTTTCGTGAGAAATGCCTTGTCGCCCTCGGATGCGTCCAATTTCTTTTGCGTATCGGCGATTTGTGATTCGAGATTGCTGATCGAACCCTTCAAATCGGTGGCTTGTTTGTCGAGCGCGTCTTTCTGGCCTTCGAGTTCGGTGATGCGCGCGTCGCGCTTGGCGGTTTCTTCCTGCTGCGCCTTGAGTTCGGCCTCGGTCTTCGTCAAAGTCGTGGAGGTCTGCGTGAGGTCGTTGGAAAGTTTTGCGATGTCGTCTTTGCGCGCGGAAATATCCTTTTCAAGATTCGCGGTCTTTTCTTTCTCGTCATTCAGCTTGGTGCTGGCGTCACTCCACTGGTTGGAATGGTAAATAATCGTGTCCACATCCTTCTGATGTTCTTTCTCCGCCTCGTTCTTGACCGAGATCAAACCAATGCCCAGGCCAACCACGATTATTATCAAAACCACGATGGCGACTTTTGTCTTCATACAAATGCTAACATGCTTTCAAGATGCCAATTAAGCAAGCTTACTTATCGGGCGCATTCCGATCTCTTGCCGTTCGGCGGGTTGACGAAGCTAAGCCGGGTGAACCACCCTCGGACAGGGTTTGGTTCCATCTTTGGGACCGCACGCGTCTCGCGTGCGATGGCCGGTGTCTCGCCAGCCATATCTTTATCTCTTCAAAAAATCCCAGCCGCTTTGCTTCGAGCACAGTGTCCGGATGCGCGCACATCTATGCCTTGCAATAATGACGTTCTGGCCTAAATTCTATTCATGAAGTTGCCGAGTGAAGTTCCTGTGATGACGCGTCCGAACGCCACTCTCTTTCCCCAGGCGCTTTTACCTCTCTACATTTTTGAGCCGCGTGATCGCAAAATGCTCGCCGATTCGCTCGACACCGACCGCGTTTTTTCCGTCGCGATGCAAAAGCCCGGCCGCACGCGTGAGACGCCTTCGCCGGTTGCGGGACTTGGTCTGATCCGCGTCTCGGTCGGCCACGACGACGGCACTTCGCATCTCGTGTTGCAAGGCATCGCGCGCGTTGAACTCGCCGAGACGGTGCGCTACAAACCCTATCGCGTCCAACGCATCCGCGTGCTTGAATCGCCGCCGTGCAATGACGTCATCGTGGATGCTTTGCTCGCCAAGGTGCGTGAACTTTTGGAAGAACGCGTGACGCTTGGCCTGGGTTTTCCACCACCGTTCACGAGCAAATCGAAGGCGGCGACCTCCGCCGCGGATTTTTCCGCGAAGGATGTTTTAAAATATTTGGATAAGCTCACCGATCCCGAACAAGTTGCGGATCTTGTTTCGTGCGCTGTGCTCGCCGGACCGGTAGAACGGCAAGCCATTTTGGAGACGGTGCATTTGGAATCGCGCCTCAAACGGCTGATCCATTTTTTGATGGCGGAAATCTCGCGTGAGAGGAAAGATAAGAAGCGATGAACGAACCAACCATTCATACTCCGGGCCAGGAAGGCGAACCGACGCGTGAACAAATTTTGGCGGCCATGTTCGCGAACATGGTCATCCAGCAAACCAACATGGCCATGATGCTCATGGGCAAAGTCGCCCATCCCGAGAGCGGCGAATTCGTCAAAGACCTCGACGCCGCGAAGATGTTCATAGACCAGTTGGAAATGCTCGAAGCCAAGACCAAAGGCAACCTTTCCAAACAGGAAGACGGCCTGATGAAACAAGCTCTCAGCGCCCTCCACATGACCTTCGTGGAAGCCGTCGAAGGCGCGGGTGAAGAACCGCAAGTTCACGCCCACGAACAACCTTCCGCCCAACCCGGCGCCTCAGCTTCAGCGCCCGCGCCGGCCGCGGAAGCCGCGCCAAAACCTTCGACCACCGAGCCCGCTCCTTCTCCGGCTGTAACACCCGAACCCGCTGCCGAAGAATCCCGCAAGCGGTTCAGTAAGAAATACTGATTTTAACCGCGGAGACGCCGAGGCACGGAGGTCCTTGCGGACGGCGACTGAGAGAAGAAGCTACGGATTAAATGCGGCAAAGAATTTTCCTATCTGTGTTTCATCGGTGAATAAAATTCCTTGTCTTCCTCCGCGTCTTCGCGCCCCCCGCGGCTAAATAAGTTTTCGTTCGGAGGAGACTTGCCAAAGTTGGGGGTTTGGGGCGAAGTTGGGGGCATGTTTCAACGACGACTTTTTTTTGCGGTGGCATTTTTTGTGATGGTGGCGGCGAGCGCGTGGGGGCAGGGGGTTTCGGCGGGGACGGGGCTTCCAGGGGATACGAACCGGCAGGTGTATGAGGTGAAGGGGGTGGTGAAATCGCTGGCGGCGGATGGCAAGTCGGTGATGGTGCAGCATCAGGCGGTGACGAATTATATGCCGGCGATGACGATGCCGTTCGACGTGCGGGACACGAATGAGTTGCGCGGGTTGCAGGCGGGGGATGCGATCGGTTTTCAATTGGTCGTGGCGGGGAATGTGGCGTGGATCGAGCATGTGACGAAGACGGGCGCCGCGCCGCCGCCGGGTGCGGAGCAGCCTTCGCGGCTTTCGTTTCGCGTGGTGCGGGACGTGGATAAGCTGGCGATTGGGGATATGTTGCCGGAATATCATTTCACGAATGAATTGGGCCAGGCGATTTCGACGAAACAATTTTTGGGGCAGGCGTTCGCGTTCACATTTTTTTTCACACGGTGTCCGTATCCGACGTTTTGCCCGCTGATGTCGCGGAATTTTCAGGAGACGGAAAAGAAGTTATTGGCGATGTCGGGCGGGCCGACGAATTGGCATTTGTTTTCGATCTCGTTCGACACGGAGTATGACACGCCGGCGGATCTGCATGATTACGCGATGTTGTATCAATATCAGCCGGCGCATTGGAGTTTTCTGACGGGGGATTTGACGGAGATCACGGCGATCGGCGATCAGGTGGGGGAATATTTCGGGCACGACGAGAGCGGGGGCATCACGCATAATCTTCGCACGGTGGTGGTGGATGCGCGGGGTCGTATTCACCAAATTCTGCCGGAAAATAAATGGACGAGTGATCAGTTGATGGCGGAGATCGTGGCGGCGGCGATGGTGGGGAAGTAGGGCAGTGCGGAGTGCGGAGTGCGGAATGGGGAAGTTTTCAGTTTCAAGTTTTCAGTTCGAAGAAGCACTTTGCAAATATTATGGCGCGAAAAAAATCCACAAACAAATCCTCGCCATCGCCAGCAAATAAGCGGCGGAAAAAAGCGGTGATCACGCTGGAGAATATTCTCGAGTTGCCGGATCCGATGGGTTTCGAGTCGAAACGGACGCCGGTGAGCATGGACGAAATGCTGCGCTGGTGTGAATCGTGTTTGCCGATGTGGAATTCGCAGCCGGAGGCGGAGGAAAGACGGTTGCGGGGTAAGTGTATGGTGGAGTTTGTGCTTTGAGGGATGGGTGGAGTTTTGCCGTTGATGTGGAATGGGGCGGTAATTTGTATGAAGCTTCAACTGTTTGAAATGGAAGTGAAGCGTTGAATTGGTTAATTTTTTGTAATGTTGGGCTTCCATATTGCTCCGGTGCGGATGGGGCGGTAACGTGCGGCCAATGACTAAATCTGGATGTCTTCATATCAAAAACCGGCGATGGCTTTTGATGGCTTGCGCGTTGGCGCTTTCGGGCGGGCTCGCTTGCGCGGCGGATGACGATGACATTGCTTCCACCAATCGAGACAAACGGCCGATCGAGGAGCTTTTCAAAACGGATGTGGTTTATCCCCAGGAAAAGGGGGAGCTGGAAGCAGAGGTTTCGACGGTGTATCAAAATCGTTCGAGCGGCGATGCCTGGTCGGTTCCGCTTTCGCTGGAGTATGGATTGACGGATAGCTGGCAGGTGGAGGCGGAATGGAATTCTTTCATGCAGCAGCGAATTGAACACGGCGTGATCGCGCGGGGTATCGGCGATGTTGAAATTGGCACGCAGTATAGTTTTATGAATATCGGAGATTCGCTATTTCACATCGCGCCGCGCTTTTCGGTCGAGATTCCAGTGGGCGATGTGAATAAGGATTTAAGCGAGGGCTTTGTGGAGTATGAGCCGGCGGTCATTCTGGCGAGAGATTTTCCCGAGCTTAATCACAGCCAGCTTTTTACGGAGATCGGCACCGGCTTTGTGCAACGCGTGAAACGTCCTGCCGATTCGGACGACGCCGAACCCGCGGCCCATGAATTGGATTTTGGTGCGGGATTTTTTACGCTTTTTCCGCATGGCGCGGCATCGCTGGAATTTAACTGGACCAATAATCAGTGGAATAATCATGGGACGGAAAATGAATTGTATCTCACGCCGGGGGTGCTTTGGCGAGTGGCGAAGAGTGTTGAATTAGGCGTGGGAATACCGGTTGGACTTAACCGGCAATCAGACCGCTTCGATGTGTCTGCGCATCTTACTTGTGAATTTTAATTCAGATAAAGGAATTCTACTGAGACGTTATGCCACCGTGCTTCTGCTGGCGATGTGGATGGGCGGGTTTACCTTTTATGCGCTGATTGTCATTCCAACAGCAACCAAGGTGCTGGGCAGTATCCGGCTGGCGGGGTTCATCACGCAGCAGGTAACGAATTGGCTCAATCTAATCGGGGTCGCGGTGATTCTATTTTTTTTGTGGAATGTAACCGCGGAATGGAATCAGCAAACGCGCGTTCGGCGAATGTGTCTCGCGGGCATGTGGGGAGTGATGGCGCTGACGCACTCGTGGCTATTCATTGTGCACCGATTTATAGATCATCAGCTTAAAATTCCGTCGCATACGATTGGTGATTATGATGGTTTTCTGACGTTGCACACGGTTTATCTTTTTATTGCGACGACTCAATGGGTGGCGGCGTTGATTTATTTATGGTTGTTGTTTGGTTGTTGGCGTCGGAGTGATATGGAGGAGAGGGTGAGTTTGCGGGTTCCCGATGAGATGGCGCGGGTGGGGGGGTGAAGGGTGAGGTTTTTTTAAAGAATTATATTTATGAAGTGCGGGATGGGGGAAGTTTTCAGTTTCAAGTTTTCAGTTTTCAGCGGGGAATGAGGGTGGAAATACGGTTAGTGTGCTAATTTGATTTTCTATTTTTGATTGCTACCAGACTTCCAGCCCCGGAGAGCGTGGTTAATGCAGCCAAAAATCCGAAAAGTAAAAGGTCGGAACCCAAATCCCAATAATTTCCATACCATTCCTGAATAAGTCCGACGATGGTCAAGGTGGTATATCCAAGCGCAGTCAAAGCTGCTACAGTGGCAACTTTGTTATGCCGAAGTACAACCGCGAAGGGCGCGACGGCAGCCGAACCAATGCCCACAAGGTTTAATGATAGGCCAATCCATTCCATTTAGCTCTCCTTGGGAAATTTCATGTTTTTCACAATTTGAACCTGAATAGCTTTTTGGGCTGAAATCGCTGACGAGTTTTCATCAGTGCGACAAACCGCTCCCGCTCGTTCTTCGCCGTCCAGATGGCTCCACGCTTAAGTGCGTTTCGCCTTGGGATGTCTGTGCAGATCGAATAAGGAATTATCGAGACCTTACACTCCTGTGACAGTTGTATATTAATTGTTAGTTTAATGCCGGAGAATGTAAAATTGTTGCCGGATGCCGGGGCTTATGGTGTTGGTGACAGTAATAGTGAAATTCCCGCTGGCGCTCAAAACATTGGTTGAAACGGGTGTCCATCGGCTGAAGGATAGTGCGAGATTCGTGCTAGCAAGCACATAATTAGTTTCACCTGAAATTCCATTAATTCCGTTGATTGTCACATTAGCGCCAGACAATTTAATGCTATCAAGGTTAATCGGCGGCCGGAGCATGTATATTGCAATGTCAGAGGCTTCTCCATATCCACCAGTCGCAAAAACACTCACGACTCCCGCAGGGGAAACCTGATAGACTCTGGTTAGGCCAAATTCAGAGTATACCGACACATAGAGATTACCGCTGCTGTCCGAAGCAATCCCTTCCGTATTGCCAGGAACTGTAGCAAAGGTGCTCAGCACCCCAGCAGGCGTGATCTTGTAGATGTATCCCGCCACATCTGTGGAATAGAGGTTTCCGCCAGGGTCAAACGCCAATGCCTGCGGGTTAAGGACAAAATCGGCGAAATCGCTTATCACACGATCAGGAGTGATTTTTGAAATTGATTCAGAATCATAATCTGCCACAAAAAGATTTCCGCTGCTGTCGAAAGCCAAAGCCGTAAGCTCACTAAAACCAGTAACGAATGTGCTCACCATCCCAGCTGGCGTTATAATATAGACCGAACCATTATCCCCTGCGGCGTAAAGGTTTCCATGTGGATCGAAGGCCAAAGCGTTCAATGATTCATAGTATCGATTTGTTCCACTAAAGTAATAAAAATTGGTGCCATTGGCTACCAAGCTAACCTGTCCATCCGGAGTGATCTTGTTTATGCCGAAAGAAGTCACGTAAACATTTCCGGTTGCATCAACGGCTAAACCTTGTGGAAAGTCGAATCCACTGGCAAGGGTGCTGACGCCCCCACTCGATGTGATCTTTGAAACCGCACTGTTTCCTGAAAATTCGCCCACATACATGATGAATTGCGCTTGCAAAGCCATGCATGTTGTAAAGAAAAGGCAGCTAAAAAGTAACGACAGTTTTCTTCTCATTTTATTTCCAGATTGCTTGCCATGTCTGAAAGAGCAAATTATCGGCGATCCAACCCCTAATCCGATCACTATTTTGACTCAGTAAGGTCAAGTTCCTTGACAACGAAGTGAAGCAGCGAATAGAGATTCCCGCAAGCAGCAATTTTGGGAGACTTAACAGAGAACTACATCTGCAATATCGGGGCGGGAAAAGATCAGTTTTACTCAAGTTATATCGAAAACGAACGAGAAAAGGCGGGTTGATTGAAGAATATTTTGTTTGCACAAATGCGCTTCCAGTGTCCGACCCTATGAGCACAAATTGGCACGCGTTCTGTGCCCGGTGGGTACCGCAAGTTGGAGGAGAACATTGGTTTTTTTGCGATAGAAATTTATTTTTGGAATATTTGCAGGCTAAAAATGTTCATCTTTAGGGCAGCGGCATTTTTCTGACTTCGAGGATGTGAAGGAACACGATTTTGCGCATGTGTGTTTGGAGGGGGTATGGCGGAATTGGGTGTATGTCGGAGATGCGACTCACGGGGTGAGTCGCGCTCGCGCATAGATTGTTTATAGAGGGGTCGAGGTTATAAACATGGCGGGCTGATGGCCCTTCGGAGGCGGCTTGGGACGGAGGTTGAATGAGCAACTTCTTTGAAGTTGCAGGTTGTGTTTTCTTGATTGTTCCCAGGGTAGGTTCGGGGACGAACCAACCCTGGGCTTTGTTTCAGAACCTGCTTCGAGGTTCTCGGAGGGGAATATGGCGAGTTTTGTGAGTTATTTTGGATGGCGGTATTTTTATCGTGGGGTGTGGGGAAATTGGGGCTCGCGGGTACGCTCTCCCTCCCATTTTTTGGCGGTTGGTTGGTGGGGGCGGTGGTGGATAGGTTGAGTTTTCTTTCGTCCCGGTCGGGACTTGGTTTGAAGGGCGTTTCAACCCAGCAATAAATTGCTGGGCTAAGGTCTGTCGTCCCTGCGGGACTTCGGCGGAGGAGCGGTTTTGTTTTAATGGTGATGTGATTTTATAGACGCCTTTTTCGGATGGCGGAGTGGCGAAGTTGCGTCCACCGTCCCTGCCGGGACGGATATTTTGTTGCGGTGTTTTCCGGGGATGTTATCCCCGGCTACGGTCCAGCAACCCTCCGGGTTGCGGGATGGGGAGAGGTCTGGAAGGTGGCGGGTTTTGTGGGTGATCTTGGATGGCGGTGTTTTTGTCGTGGGGTGTGGGGAAAAATTGGGGCTCGCGGGTACGCTCTCCCTCCCGTTTTTTTGGCGGTTGGTTGGTGGGGGCGGTGGTGGAGGGATTGAGTTTTCTTTTTTACCAGGCGGGAATGGGGACGGCTGACCGGCAGGTCAGCCTTACCATTTTAGTTTAGGGACTGTTCTAGTTTCTATAGTGGTTTTACTTTGCTTTTGGTTTCGTGGTAGAAATGGATGGCTAGGAATAGGATGAGGCCGAGGATGAGGAGGGCGCTGATGCCCCAGGTTTCGGAGTTGGGTTGGCGGAGGAAATGGTGGGTGGCGACGCCGGTGGTGGGGCCGATGAAGATGCCGAGGCCGATGGCGGCTTCGTGGAATCCACCTTTTTTGCCTTTGGATTCGCCGCCGTCCATGGAGTAGAAGAGGGATGAGTAGTAGATGAGTCCGACGGCGAGGCCGAAGATGATTTGCGCGACGGCGAGCATCCAGACTTGGGTGCTTAGGAGTATGGCGATGAAGCTGGCGATGAGGCCGATGAAGGCGCCAAGTAGCCAGCCGAGGCGGTAGTGCCAGCCGGGCCAGAGCCAGAACCAGAGGAACGCCCCAAGCCGCGACCAAAACCACACGGAACAAATGAGGCTGGCCATGGTGGGGGTGAGGTCGAAGTGTTGGGCGAGTTTGGGGATGATGGGGATGACGCCGTAGATGCCAACGTAGGCGAAGGGGTTGGCCAGCCAGGCGAGGTGGAGGAATTTGCGGGAGCGGGCGATGGGGCGCGGGGTGAGGGTGGCGGTGGCATCGGGCGCGGCGGGGAGGTCGTCGGTGGAGGGGACGGTGGCGCTGAGTTTTTGTAGGGGCGGGAGGAGGGCGAGTTGGGCGAGGTTGAGCGCGGCGGAGAGCCAGAAGAGGATTTCGCCGCCGAAGGTATCGAGGAGGGCGCCGCTGGTGAGGTAGGCGATGGCGGCGGCGCCGGCCCAAACGACGTTATAGATGCCGGCGGTTCGGCCGGCTTGGCCGCGCGCACTTTTTTCGCTGAAGAGGGCTTGAAGGGTGGGCCAGGTGAGGCAGACGGCGAGGGTCCAGAGGGCGACGATGAACCATTGGAGGGCGCGGGTCAGGTGCGAGTAGCCGAAGGCGAGGGGCGCGAGGCCGCCGATGATCATGAGGATGGCCATGCCCCAAAAGCCGAGGCGGAGGGTGAAGAAGTATCCGCGGCGCTGGCCGAAGGGGCCGGCTTGCCAGGCGACGAGCATGTAGATGAGGCCGTAGAGTGCGCTGATGAGGAGGTTGTCGCGGTTGCCGAAGCCGAAGTGTTCGGTGAGGTAGAAGAAGATGTAGTTGAAGTAGTAGGAGGCGGCGAGGGAGTTGAGGGCTTCGACGGTGAAGAAGCCGAGGCGGAGTTTTTGGCGGGCGATCGTAGCGGTGGGGAGGTTTCCGGTGGGGGTGCGCATGATTGTTGGGGGATTGCGCGCGATTGTGGGAGGAAAAGGTTAGTTGGCGGCGGAAATTTCCTGGATGGCTTGGCGGCAATACCATTTTACGGCGTTGGTCATGGAGGGGTGGAGAGTGTCCAGATCGGCGGCGGTGCACCAGCGGATGTCGTGGTGTTCGGCTTCGGCGAGGGCGACGTCGCCGCCGATGGGGCGCGCCCAATAAATCATGCCGATGTGTTCGTGGGTGTCGCTGATGCGATGGATGTCGAGGAAGCGCGGGGCGATGAGGGCGCGGGTGCCGGGCTCGGTGGTGGGCGGGCGTTCGCCGAGGAGTTCGACGTCGAGGCCGCTTTCTTCTTTGGCCTCGCGGAGGGCGGCGATCTCGGGGTCTTCGTCGAGTTCGATGTGGCCGCCGAGTGGAAGCCATTTGCCGAGTTTGCGATGGTGGATCAAAAGAATTTTGGCATCGCGAACGACAAAGATCGCGACGGTGAAGTCAATTTTTTCGTGGATGTGCGCCATAGAACCGCCGCAGTGTGGAGGGAATTTGCGGGGGCGTCAATTCGGCGGCGCAGTGTGGAGTTGCCATTGCTGCGGGGCGAGGGTGACTGGCGCTTTCTCCTATGGCTTGACGCGTGCGAATACGTCCGTTAGGTTGCGCTGCTGGAATTAATCAGCGCTTTTACTCGATTATGACAAATTTTCTCGTTCCTTATGTGGTGGAGCAAACCGGGCGCGGCGAGCGTTCCTACGATATTTATTCCCGCCTCATGGTGGACCGCATCGTGTTCCTCGGCACTGCGGTGGATGACATGGTCGCGAACATCACCATTGCGCAGTTGCTGTTTCTCCAGATGAGCGATCCCAAAAAGGACATCCACCTTTACATCAATTCTCCCGGCGGCAGCGTCACGGCGGGCCTGGCGATTTACGACACCATGCAATTTCTCACTTGCGATGTGAATACCTATTGCATCGGCCAGGCGGCAAGTATGGGCGCGGTGTTGCTTTGCGGCGGCACGAAAGGCAAACGCTTCGCCCTGCCCAATGCGAACATCATGATCCATCAAGTTCTCGGCGGCGCGGAAGGCCCCGCGAGCGATGTCGAAATCCGCGTCAAGTACATGCTCAAACTCAAGCAGCGCTTGAACGGCATCATCTCCCGCCACACCGGCAAATCCATCGAGCAAGTCGAGCGCGATTGCGACCGCGATAATTTCATGTCCTCCGAAGAAGCCAAGGCTTACGGCCTCGTGGACGAAGTCGTGCAGTCGCGGAAAGAAATTCCCGGCCTCGCCGAGCAGACGACCTCGCTCTTGAACGATCGCAAAGGCAGCTAACATGGCGCGGCCCACGAACATCACCTTGTGCAGCTTCTGTGGCAAATCGCACGCCGAAGTGCGCAAGCTCATCGCGGGCCCCGGCGTTTATATTTGCGATAACTGCGTCATCCTCTGCAAAAGCGTCCTCGACAAGGAACTCGCCACGCCCGCCAAGAAGCCCAAGATCAAGCTCAACATCCCCAAGCCCGCCGAGATCAAACGCCTCCTCGACATTCAATGCGTCGGCCAGGACCACGCGAAAAAAACTTTAGCCGTCGCCGTCCATAACCATTACAAGCGCATCCTTCAGGAACCGCCGCCGCCCGGCGCAGAACCCGAGACCGACGAGACCTTCCCGCTCGACCGCCACGCCGATGTCGAGATTGAGAAAAGCAACATCCTCATGGTCGGCCCCACTGGCTCCGGCAAGACCCTTCTCGCCCGCACCCTCGCGCAAATTTTGGACGTCCCCTTCGCCATTGCGGATGCCACCACCCTTACCGAAGCCGGCTACGTCGGTGAAGACGTCGAGAACATTATTTTGCGCCTCCTGCAAAACGCCGACTACGACGTCAAACGCGCCCAGCGCGGCATCGTCTACATTGACGAGATAGACAAAATCGCCCGCAAGACCGAAAACGTCTCCATCACCCGCGACGTCTCGGGCGAAGGCGTCCAACAAGCCCTCCTCAAAATTTTGGAAGGAACCGTCTGCAATGTTCCCCCACAAGGCGGCCGAAAGCACCCGCAGCAGGACTACATCCGAGTAGATACCAGCAATATCCTCTTCATCTGCGGCGGCGCCTTCGTCGGCCTGGAGAAAATCATCCAGCGCCGCCTTGGCAAACACGTCATGGGCTTCAGCGCCGTCGAGAAAGGCCATCAAGCCGCCTCCGTGGACCGCCTTCAAATCCTCGAATACATTGAGCCAGAAGATCTTCTGGGCTTCGGCTTCATCCCGGAATTCATTGGCCGCCTTCCCATGATGACCGCCCTGTCCGAACTCAGCGAAGACCAGCTCGTCTCCATCCTTACCGACCCCAAAA
Organism: Verrucomicrobiia bacterium; assembly: GCA_036268055.1. Lineage (NCBI taxonomy): Bacteria > Pseudomonadati > Verrucomicrobiota > Verrucomicrobiia > Verrucomicrobiia bacterium. Next base: position 145,666 of record DATAUW010000011.1, read on the forward strand.
ACGCCCTCGTCAAGCAATTCGCCAAACTCCTCGCCATGGAAGGCGTCGAACTCGAATTTTCCCCCGATGCCCTCCGCGAACTCGCCGGCCTCGCCCTCAAAAAAGGCACCGGCGCCCGCGCCCTCCGCGGCCTCCTCGAAAAAATCATGCTCGACGTCATGTATGACGTCCCCAATGCCGACGACATCCTCACCGTCACCATCACCGGCAACGTCGTCCGCGGCGAAAGCAAAGCCATCATCCGCCGCAAACCCGACCAGGCCGCCGCATAATTGCCTTCTGTAGCGGCGGTCTATGACCGCCGAATCCGGTTCCCAGGTAGGGCGCACGCGCCATCCCTTTTAAACCAAAGGGAAAGCATTGACGTGATCGTATCGATATGATCATCTGACCATATGAAAACGATGCCAACACAGATTGCAAAGCTTACGGAGCAAGAAAACTATGTCTGGATTCAAGCATTCTGTTTTCATCGCGACAGATGCAAGACTGATCTACAAGCTGACAAGTTGGCCTGGCGCGATGTGGCTATTGAGTTTCCGCGGTTAAAAAAATTTGGTGGATGTAAATAAGACGTACCATGAAATCCTTCTTAAGGTGGGCGGGTAGCAAACGAAAAGTTATTCCAATGCTGCTTGAGTATGTCCCTAATGCGTTTGAACGATACGTAGAACCATTCGCTGGTTCTGCGTGCCTATTTTTCGCTCTAAAACCGAAAAAAGCCCTTGTCAGCGATATTAATGAGGATCTGATAAATACCTATAAGGAGTTAAAAACAAATGTCGATAAAGTTATAAAACGGCTTTCTTGCTATGATGGTAACGAAACAGAATATTATCAAGTTCGAGGCCAGAACTCTAATCGACTCTCTACTTCCAGACGAGCAGCGCGTTTCATTTATCTGAACAGATTTTGCTTTAATGGGCTATATCGGGCTAATAAAAGCGGGAGGTTCAATGTGCCGTATGGCGGCTATTCTGGCGCGAATGCTTTAAATGAAGAATCTCTGCGTGAATGCGCAACGGCGCTGGCTCGAACAACTCTCTTCTCAGTTTCTTTTGAAACTACGTTGGACAAAATAAAACAAGGCGATTTTGTTTATCTTGATCCACCATACTGCATTCAAGCCCGCCAGGTATTCAATTCATATTCTCATTTTACTTTTGGTCCCACTCAGCTAATCTTGTTGCGTCGTCATCTTGTGCGGCTAGATCGGCTGGGCGTCCCATTTTTAGTGAGTTATGGGGTCAGCAATGAGGCGCGAGAACTAGCTGTGGGTTTTCATGCGCGCGAGATTGCCGTTCAAAGACAAATTGCGGGTTTTGCTAGCAATAGACGAAAAAGTCGAGAATTGATAATTACAAATTACTGAAGACTATGAAAAAGGACCATCAATCTATTGTTGCAAAAGTCATAGGAGTAAAATCGGTTTCGACCAATGAACTGCAACCAAACCCGCACAACCCTCGAATTCTATTCGATAAGCAGCCGCTAGGTATTTTGCAGGATTCTATTAATAGGGTTGGTATCTTAGTGCCACTTACTGTTTATTGGGACTTGAGAAAAAAACATTATGTAATTCTTGATGGTCAAAGGCGTTGGGTGTGTGCGCAAAAGATCGGTCTATCGAAGGTTCCAGTTAATCAAGTCGAAGAACCAAGCTTGGTCCAGAACATCGTCACAATGTTTCAGATTCACAAGCTTCGTGAAGACTGGGAATTAATGCCGACTGCACTTAAGGTTGAACTGTTGATGAGTGAGATCAATGATCGCAATGATGCTCGGCTCGCGGAATTGACTGGATTGGACGAGGCTGTGGTCAGTCGTTGCAAAAAGCTCATTTCTTATGACAATGAGTTTCAGGATATGATGCTGGATCCTGATCCTTCAAAAAGGATGAAGGCGGACTTTTTTATCGAGTTGTACTCAGTGATTCACGATCGCGATGTTGTCAAGTTTGAATGGTTCTCTCAAAAAAAATTCATTAAGCAGATGTTGGATAAATATCTAGTAGAGCCCAGGACCCTTAAGGCGGTCACAGATTTTCGATTGATTAAGCAACACATTACCAATGCAAGGCGTATACGTGCCGAAAAAGTGTTTTCGGGACGGCTTAAAAAATTCGCAGAAGAACGAGAAACACCATTGGAATATTTAGAAATTGACGAAGCCAATGTACGAGCAGACGCGAAGGCCATTGTGAAGAAGTTAAATGCAATCGAGGAAATCATTAACGATTTAGATACGGAAAAATACTACGGTGAAGAGGAATTGTGGAATTCTATAAAACAACTCATCAAGATATTGGAAGAGAAGCTTCAAAAAGCCAACAAACGCAGATGATATGCAAAGACCGCAGGATCGAGGCACACCAATCGACGCTAACCGTTATCACCGCTGGTCGACTCAGTTTGCCGGTTATCGTAATCCTGTGAACGGTGGCCTTATCGAAATATGGCTGAAACAATTCAAATCCAGAGACGTTGACTTAGCCGCGCGGACTCTTGATGCAATACTGTTTATTAATGCGGGACATATTGCCGATTGTTTCCGTCAGAGACTTAACAATTTTCCTGGTTGGAGCATATCAAAGGAAAGAAGGCAGGGTAAATGGGCATTCGTTCCATTTTCGGGGAGTGCCGGCGAAAGCGGAGATTCGATGCTACATAGCTTCCGCATGGCGACCTACATGACTCATAGAAGATATAACAACCTTTTTCTTCACCGAAGTGAATTAGTTTCTGCGAAACTTGGACCCGAGGATACCGTAGTGCTTATTGACGATTTCGCCGGTACGGGTAGTCAGGCTTGTGATTCTTGGAAACTTTTTGAAGAACTTCTTACAGGAGGGCCAAAAGTTATCCTTCTCGTTGTGGCCGCTACGCAAATAGCTCTAAGTCGCATAGCGGCAGAAACAGAGATGGAAGCCGTTTGTTGTACCGTCTTAAGGCACAAGGACAATATCTTCGATTCGAGATGTAACCACTTTTCTGCAGAAGAAAAAAATCAGCTATTGGCTTATTGCCAAACTGCCGATTTAAAGTGTCCGAAGGGTTGGGGAGACACAGGCCTTTTGGTGGTATTTGCTCACCGGTGTCCGAACAATACAATACCGATTTTGCACACCATGAAAAGAGATTGGTCGGGGCTGTTTCCTCGCCAAGATTGATTTTATCAAATGGTTTTAGGTCTGCAATGCTTACCGACTTGCTGATGCCCCCATTCGATAGAAAATACGGCGGGTCCGCAAAAATCATATCGAACCGCCCCTCGGGATACTTCGCCGCGATCGCATCCATCACCGTCAGGCAATTATCGTTATAAAGCCAGATACCCGCCTCCGCATTTTCATAAGCCAAATGCAGCGGAGCAGGGGACGCCGCCTCCAGCACCACCCCGTCCAGCGGATTGATTTGTTCAGGCGCCGCCTCCGGATACTTCGAAATTTTTTTCTGCTTTGGCACAGAACGGATCGATCCATCAGCAGCAAAAATAGATCAAGCACATTTATTTCCCCGCGAAGCCCACGCGCGTATCTCATCACGGTTCTTGAATTGGCGTCCACATGTCCGTGGGGTACGATTGCCGATCTTGTCCCGGGGAGCACACACGCCCTCGCGTGTCGCAACTGGCGCCCTCGCCGGTTGCATCCGGGGACGTGCGTGTGGAATCAAAGAGCAGGGAAAAGATGTGGTCGGCGGGGCGCCAACCACTACACGCGAGGGCGCGCGCGCTCCCCGGGAAAGGGGGATTTCGCGGGTCTAAAGTTTCTCGCATCGGTTTCCGATAGCTCCCCTGTCCGGATAAAACATCCGCTCGCGCCACCACTGCGCCATCTTTTCAGTCTGAAAACTTGAAACTGAAAACTTTTCTGCCTTTAACCGGGCCATTTTTACCTACCTGCAAACTCCCTTAGGGGGCAACATTTGCCCTTTCCCCGTCGCCTCCTCCTCAAAACCCCCCAAAATACGCAATTTCCACCGATGGCATCGCGGGTGCTAAAACCCGGAACGAATTATCGTTATGATTGATGCTTTATTTGGAAACGCGAACTATACGGCAGCTAAAAAGATGCTGGACGTCACCGTCCTGCGTCAGGATGCCATCGCCAGCAATCTCGCCAACATCGAGACGCCCAATTACAAGCGCATGGACGTTTCCCCCGCGTTCGAGTCCCAACTCGCCCAGGCCGTCGCCAGTCAGAACCCTCAGCAAATCGCCAATCTCCAGCCCGCTCTCGCTGTGGACACCACCGCCAACGCTGGCCGGGGCGATGGCAACACCGTTCAGCTCGAAGATGAAATGTTGAAGCTCAACCAAAACATGGTCGAGCACTCGCTTGAAACCCGCCTCATCAGCAATTCCCTGATGAATATGCGCATGGCCATCACCGGCAAAAGCTAATTGACCTATGATTAACCTTCTCTCCGGCATAGACAGCACCGCGGCCGCCCTCAACGCCGAACGCATCCGCATGGATGTCGTCTCCGAGAACATCGCCAACGTCAATACCACCAAGGGCCTCGACGGCAAGCCTTACCAGCGCCACCAGGTTTCCTTCGCCGCCATGTTGAAACAAGCCAATCCCGACGACCCCGCCAGCGCCGCCCAAAGCGTCCAGATCGCCACCATTTCGACCGATAAACGCCCACCCTTGCTCGTTTACAATCCCGGCCATCCGGAGGCCGATGCCCGCGGCATGGTTGCCATGCCGAACATCAGTGTTCCCGAGGAAATGGTGGACATGATCGCCAGTTCGCGCGCCTACGAAGCGAATTTGGCCGTCGCCAAAAACGCGCACAGCATGGCCATGCAAGACCTTTCCATCGGCAAAGGCCAATAATAACTCATTTCCATGGACCCACTCGCAGCATTAAAGATGATGTCCGGCAGCGGACTCGGCGGCGCCTCGCCCTTGCAGGGCGCGCAGGGTGCGCTCGCGGACATCACTGCGAAATCCATTCCGCTTTCCGAACTCCAAAAGCTTAATCCCGATAGCGCCGCGCAAGCCATCGGCGCGGGTGGTTCCGCCGGCTCCGCCGCGAACGCCGCCGCGGGAATCGGCAATACTGAAACCGGTGGCTCCTTTTCCAACCTGCTCGGCAACTTCGTCAATGAAGTCAACACCCAGCAGACCGCCGCCGGCGATGCCATCAGCGGCCTAATGGCTGGCAAAAATGTTTCCCTGCATCAAACGATGATCTCGATGGAAGAAGCGAATGTCTCCTTCCAGATGATGGTCGAAGTGCGCAACAAACTTTTGGATTCCTACCAGGAACTCATGCGCATGCAGATTTGATTTAACACGATTTTGAAATGAAAAACCTTACACAACTCGGCCAGCAACTGCTCGGCATCTGGAAACAACTCGGCGTCAACCAGCGCATCAGCATGGTCATGACCACCGCCCTCGTGGTGCTCGGCCTTGCGGGCGTGGCTTACTTTTCCAGCCGCGTGGATTACTCCCTCCTCTACGGCAAACTCGACGAAGGCGAAGCCTCCAAGGTCATCGCCGCCCTCGACGAAGCCAAGGTCCCCTACAAAATCAGCCGCGGTGGCGGCGCCATCCTCGTGCCCTCGGACAAAGTCTATCAAGTCCGCATGCAGATGGCCGGCAAAGGCATTCCCCGCGGTGAAGGCGTCGGCTTCGAGATTTTTGACAAGGCCAACTTCGGCATCTCCGATTTCGTGCAGCGCGCCAATTACACCCGCGCCGTGCAAGGCGAACTCGCCCGCACCATCAGTCAGTTGGACGAAGTCGAATCCGCTCGCGTGATGATCGTCATGCCGGAAAATCGTTTGCTCTCCGACAGCTTGCGCAAGCCCACCGCCTCCGTCTTCGTGCGCGTCAAAGGCAATAACCAGTTGCCCACCTCCGCCGTGAATTCCATTCGCTTCCTCGTCGCCAACAGTGTCGAAGGTTTGCAAGCCAACAATGTTTCCGTCGTGGACAACCAGGGCAACGTCCTCTCCGAAAATCAGGAACCCGATTCCATCGCCGGCCTCTCCAACAATCAACTCACCGCCCGCCGCAACTTCGAGCAATATCTCACCAAGAAAGCCGAAGGCATGCTCGAGAAAGTCCTCGGCCCCGGCCAGGCCGTCGTGCGCGTCTCCGCCGACATCAACTGGGATACCATCACCCGCACCGAAGAAAAATTTGACCCCGATGGCCAGGTCGTCCGCAGCAGCCAGACCACCGATGACGACACCGAATCCGCCAACGCCACTCCCGCCGGCGGCGCACCCGGCGCTTCGGCCAACGGCGCGGCCCCCGCGGACAACAGCAATGGCACGAACGCCCCCGTCGCCGCCGTTCCCACGAACAGCACCCGCGCCCGCAAAAAGACCGTCAACAACAGCTACGAGATCAACAAGAGCACGAGTAACATTCTCGAAGCCGCTGGTGGCATCAAACGCATCTCGACCGCCGTCTTCATCGCCCAGCATTTTGAAGGCAAAGGCGCGGACCGCAAAGCCGTTCCCCGCACACCCGAGGAATTGCAGCGCATCAAGCACATCGTTCAGAGCGCCCTCGGCATCCAGGAAAACGATCCCGTCCGCAAAGACGAAATCACGCTCGAAGAAATGCCTTTCAACGACCAGCAGGAAGTCGAGATGACGCAGAAATTTGACCAGCAGGAGAAACGCCAGTTCTGGACCGATACCGCGCAGAAGCTCGTGTATCCCGGCCTCGCCGTCGTCTTCATCTTCATGTTCTGGCGCGCGCTCAAGAACACCAAGGTTGAGGAAATCCCCATCGGCGTCCCCATCGGCAATGGCAATGGTAACGGACATGGCAACGGCAATGGCAATGGCCACGGACGTCCCGGCGTCGTCACCGTCGAAGTGTTGAACCAGTTGATTCGCGAGAACCCGAATAACATGACCCAGGCCGTCCGCGGCTGGCTGACCCGCACCAAACCCAATAATTAATCACCGCTCCTGCCACAAGACCCATCATGGAAACGGAAATCCCCATCCTCGACTTCGCCAAGATGACGAAGATGCAGAAGCTCGCCGCGCTGCTCATCATCCTCGGCCCCGAGAGCGCCGCGCAGATGCTCAAAAATTTCGATGAGCATGAACTCGAAACCATCTCGCTTGAGATGTCCAAGCTGACCGTCATCAGCCAGGACTTGCAGCGCGAAATTTTGCGCGAGTTCACCGAAGTCGCCGTGCAAGCCAGCACCGCCATCCTCGGCGGCGTCACTTACACCAAGACCGCGCTCGAAAAATCCGTCGGCATGTTCCGCGCGTCGGACATCATCGGCCGCGTCGCCCCCGCGCCGGTTCCGGTCGTCCACATGCAGCAGATCATTGACATGGATTGCCGCCAGCTTTTCAACCTACTCAAGCACGAGCAGCCGCAAACCATCGCGCTCATCGTCAGCTATCTTTCCGCCGAAAAAAGTTCGCAACTGCTCTTGCTCCTGCGCCCCGACTTGCGCGACCTCGTCGTTGAACGCCTCGCCACTCTCGGGCCGACGCCCGTCGAAGTGGTCGAACGCATCGTGGAAGTCCTCAACACCCGCGCCGGCGCCAAATCCACGCGCGCCCTCAATCAAACCGGCGGCCTCAAGCTCGCCGCCGAAGTGCTCAACTCGATTGATAAGAACATCAGCCAATCCATGCTGCTCGAATTGGAAAAGCGCAACCCCGAACTCGGCCAGGCCATCCGCCAGAAGATGTTCACCTTCGACGACCTGTCGCTCCTCGACGGCGCTTCGCTCCAGAAAGTCATGCGCGAAGTGGACATGCGCGACCTCGCCGTGGCCCTCAAGACCGCCAACCCGAAACTCCGCGCCGCGCTCCTCGCCTCCATCTCCAAGCGCGCCGCCGAAACCGTCAACGAAGAAATCAGCTTCCTCGGCCCGCTCAAGAAAAAAGACATCGAGGCTGCGCAGATGCGCATCATCGAAAGTGTTCGCCAGCTTGAAACCGAGGGCGAAATAGATCTCAGCAACGCCACCAGCTCCTCACGTGATGAAGTCATGGTCTGAAAATATTCCGCTGCCCGCACCGTTGCGTGATGCCCGCCTTCACGCGCCGTTGACGGTCTACACCCCGCCCGATCCCGCTTTGCAGGATCAATGGAAGGCGAGCTACGATCTCGGCCGCATCGAGGGCGAAAAAGCCTTGAGCGAACAATTATTCAAGCAGCGCGCCGACATGCACGAGTTGATGCAAGGCCTGGTCAATTCGCTCAAACAAGCCGTCCCGCAAGTCGTTCGCGAAACCGAAACCATGCTCGTCTCGATCGCGTTGGAAGTCGCCCAAAAGCTCGTCGGCGATCTCCCCATCTCCGTGCCGATGGTCGAAGCCGCCGTGCGCGATGCCCTCCTTCAAGTCGAAGGCACCGAGCAACTCACCGTGCGCCTGCATCCCGCCGATCTCGATCTGCTTCAGAAAGCCGGTTCGCCAGTGCTCAACACCGAAGCCTCCAATGAATGCCGTTTCCTCGGTTCAGCCGAAGTGACGCGCGGCGGCTGCCTCGTGCAAACGCGTTTCGGCATCGTGGATGCCCGCCGCGAAACCAAGTTCGATTTGCTCAAACGTAATCTCACCACATGATGCCCAATCCCGAGCCTTGTTCCACGAACCGCCTGCAAGGGCTGTTGCGCCGCGCGCAGCAGACTCAAGTCGTGCGCAATCACGGCCGCGTCGTCCAACTCATCGGCCTCGTCATCGAGTCCGAAGGCCCGCTCGCCGCCGTCGGTGAGATCTGCCGCATCGAGTCCGCGCGCCACGATGGCCACACGCTCGCCGAAGTCGTCGGCTTTCGCAATCACCACGTCCTCCTCATGCCGCTCGGCGAAACCCACGGCATCCATCCCGGCAGCGAAGTCATCGCGCTCGGCACGTCGTTGCAAGTCCCCGTTGGCGATGCCCTCATGGGCCGCGTCATTGATGCCGTCGGCAATCCGCTCGATGACAAAGGCCCGATCGAGGCGAACAACGCCATCAATCTTCACACGCCGCCGCCGCATCCGCTCAAGCGCCAGCGCATCCATGACACTTTTCGTACGGGCATCAAGGCGATTGACGCCTTCACGCCTTGCGGCCGCGGCCAGCGTCTCGGCATCTTCGCCGGTTCCGGCGTCGGCAAGTCCACCTTGCTCGGCATGATCGCGAGCCAGGCCGAAGCGGACGTCAATGTGATCGCGCTGATCGGCGAACGTGGTCGTGAAGTGCGCGAGTTCCTCGAAAAAGATTTGGACGAGGAAGGCCGCCGCAAATCCGTGATCGTCGTCGCTACTTCTAACCAGCCGGCGATTGCCCGTTTGAAAGGCGCGTTCGTCGCGATGGCCATTGCCGAGCATTTTCGTGATGCCGGGAAAAATGTTTTGCTGATGATGGATTCCGTCACGCGCTTTGCGATGGCGCAACGCGAGATCGGCCTCGCGGTCGGCGAACCACCCGCCACGCGCGGTTATACGCCCTCGGTTTTTTCGCTGCTCCCGCAACTCCTCGAACGCGCCGGCTCGGGCGAACAGGGTTCCATCACCGGTTTGTTCACCGTGCTCGTTGAGGCCGACGACATGAATGATCCCATCGCCGATGCCGTGCGTTCCATCCTGGACGGCCACATCGTCCTGACGCGCGAACTCGCCACGCAAAATCATTATCCCGCGATTGACGTTCTCGAAAGCGTGAGCCGTTTGACGCGCGACCTCACCAACGCCGATCAGCAGCAAGTCGCCTCGCGCGCCCGCGAAGTGATGGCCATTTACCGCAAGAACCAAGACTTGATCAATATCGGCGCGTATCCGGCGGGCACGAATCCGGCGATTGATTTGAGCATTCATTTGCACGAGCCGTTGAAAGCATTTTTACGGCAGGCCGTGGACGCCGGATTTTCCACGCAACAAACCTGGTCCATGCTTCAGCAAACCATGTCGCTGCCCATGCCGCAAAAAAACGCCGCGCCCGCGAGAAAATAATCAGCGATGAAAGCCTTTCATTTCACTCTGGAAGCCGTGCGGACCTTGCGCCAGCGCCAGGAACAAACGGCGATGGAGCAATATGCACAGGCGTTGCTCGCCCGCCAGCAGATGCTGGACAAGCTCAATGCCGTGCAGCTTGAACTCACCGCCTGCGCCGAAGCCTTGCGCGCGAAACTCACCGCCGGTTGCACCGCCAGCGAAGCCGCGCAGGCCACCGAATATCATCGCGCCTTGGGAAAACGCCGCGACGAATGCCAGGCCCAGCTTGGCCTCGCCGAACGCCGCGTGAATGCCGCGCTTCAAGCCATGCTCGGCGCGCGCCAGCAGCGCGAGATTGTGGATAAATATTTCGATAAACAAAAAAGCCGCCACCAGCGCGAGGTTTTGCTCGACGAGCAGAAGCTTCTCGATGACCTCGCCGGACGCCGCGGCAATTCCATGCTCAACTGGAACCCAACGGAAGTGACCTCATGAAAACATTACTAACGAAACCCTGGATGATTGTTCTGCTCAGCTCCGTGATTTATCTCGGCGCAACCGTCGCCTTTTGGAAAACCCCCGCCCGCGCGCGCGAAGTGGCCGACGACAAACAAGCCCCGCTGCAAGTTGTCCAGCACGGTCCGTCGTGGGAATTCACCAATCCCGAGGCCGATCAGCTCATGGCCGAAATCAAAGCCGAAAAAAAATCGCTTGAGAAAAAAGAGCAGGACTTGAATGACCTTTCGATACGTCTTCAAGCGGAACGCTCCGAATTAAATCTCGTCACGGAATCCGTGAAGCAGATGCAAAGCAATTTTGATCTAAGCGTCATTCGCATCAAGGACGAGGAAACAGTGAATCTCAAAAAACTTTCCAAGGTTTATTCCACGATGAGCCCGGACGGCGCGGCGAATATTTTGACCGAGATGGACGACGTCGCCATCGTGAAGATCATGGTGTTCATGAAGGACGGCGACACCGCCGGCATCCTCGAAGCGATTTCGAAGAAGGGCCCCACGGCCGCCAAACGTGCCGCCGCACTTTCCGAACGCCTGCGTCTTGCCTCGCATAATCCGACCCCAAAATAAATGATGACTCCAACCCGTCTTGCCGCTGCCGGAGAACCGGTCGCGTCGGAAGGTGTGGATTTTTCTGCGTCGTTGCCCGCAACGCCGCAGGAACACACCCATGATTTTTCCCGCCTGATGTCCCAGGCCGCTCATCAGCGCGCGAAACACCACACCGCGCACGAACAAAATAAAACCACCGCCCCGGCGAGCCCGGCACAAAACGCCCCCGCCAAAACGTCGCGCGCGCAAACCGCCAGCACCGCCCGCCAGTCCCAGACGAACACCATCGTTCCCCACGACGAATCGCCGGATGCCGAAACGAATGCCGACGCGTCCTTCGCGGCTGCGGCGGCAATGCTGGAGGCAACTCCGGATTCTGATGCGGCCGATGCTGCTGATTCCACTTCAGACGCAGACGAATCCGCCAAGACCGATGCCAATCTCGATCCCATTCTCGCAAGCACGCTTATGGCGATGCTTACGCAGACCGCGATCAAGCCAAACGAGTTGCGTTCGTGGTCGCTCAAGCCGGGCACGAATTTGAAAACCGGCGCGGGCGGTGATCCCGCTTTGGCGGCGGTGGGAATTGACGATGGAGAAGCATCCGGTTTGACCACGGCAACCGACTCCCCGGCAACGGGTTCAGTCGGAGATAAAAAGGCCGATTCCAACCAGGGTTCGATGAAGATTCCCAAGGGAATGAAGCCCGTCTTGGATAACGCCCATTTACCCCCGGCAGATATTTTAGCCCAAGCCAAGTTGGAAACGGCTAAAACTACCGACCCCAATACCCCTTCACCACAAGCTGTAGCATCCAAGGTAACCGATACCGCTACAGATAGCCTCCTTTCGACTGCGCCGCCCGATGGCACAGCCGCTGCTTTAAACAGGCAACGAATGAAATTTGTGGCTGAAAAGAACGAAACTGCCGGGCGCACGGTGCAAAAATTGCCGAGTGCGTCCTCGACCAGTGGCGTTGTTACCACTTCCGCCGCAAAGCCCGTAGCCGCAGCCGATTCCGATGCTTCCGCCAAAAAGGATGGCTTTGAATCCACTTTGAACTTCGATTGGGCTGGTAAACCCGCCGTTTTCTCGATGGAGCAGGGGAATGTCTCCACCACCACTGCCACCGATACCGCCGCCCAAGTCGAACGCGTCTCACGCCTCGTCAATCAGGAAGTGGTAATGATCCGTCAGTCCGGCGCGAACAACCTTGCGGTTTCCCTCAAGGTGGATGCCCACACCGAACTTTTTCTTCAACTCACTCATCACGACGGCCAGATTCAAGCCTCGTTGCGCGTCGAACGCGGCAGCGGCGCGGGTCTTGATCAACATTGGAACGACTTGCAGGAATCGCTGGCCAAACAAAACGTCCAGTTGCTTCCGCTCGAAAACAAAGCCGTCGTGCGCAATACTTTTAGTCCCTTGCCCGAGACCGCTGGGAACTCCTCGTTCCAGCAGCCGTCGCAAAACTCCCAGCGCCAGGCCCGCGAAGTCGCTCAAGACTTCACGACCGCCGCGCCGGTGAAAACCATTTCCACAAAAACCACTAAAACCAAAACCATTTCCCGGCAAGGCTGGGAATCCTGGGCCTGATTATGTCAACCTCCATCTCCTCCAACAGCAGCACCCCGGCGACCGGCAGCCAGACCTTGAACCAGGCCGACTTTTTGAAATTGCTCGTCACGCAGATGACGTCGCAGGACCCGCTCAATCCGCAGAGCGATACCGCTTTCGCCGCGCAGCTCGCGCAGTTTAGCGCGCTGCAACAAACGCAAACGATGTCCACCGACGTCCAGGGGTTGCAAGCCAACTCGCTCATCGGCCGCACCGTCAGCGTGGTCAGTTCCACGAACAATTCGCAAAGTTCCACGGGGGTCGTCACCGGCGTTCAATACAACTCCGGCGATCCGCAGATCCTCGTCAACGGCCAGGGTTACGACCTCACGCAACTCAGTTCCATTTTACCCGCGACCACGACCACCACTCCGTAATTTAAATTTTTAACCTCAACACCCAATAAAATATGCTTAGTTCCTTAACCTCCGGCGTCAGTGGTCTCGATAGTTTCCAGACCCAGATGGACGTCATCGGCAACAACATCGCGAACCTCAACACCACCGGCTACAAGGCCTCGACGGTTGATTTCGAAGACGCTTTCAGCAACCAGCTCATGGCTCCGAGCGGCGGCACCTCCACCAGCAGCGGAAGCAACGCCATCCAGGTTGGCACCGGCGTGGGCATCTCCGGCATCACCAATAACTGGGCCGCGGGCGCGACCAGCAGCACGGGCATCGCCAGCAATTTGGCCATCACCGGCAACGGCGGCAACGGTTTCTTCACCGTGAAAGACCAGACCACCGGCAACACTTACGCCACCCGCGACGGTACGTTCACCACCGACCTCAACGGCAACCTCGTCACCGAAAACGGCGAGAACGTGCAGGGTTATACCGACGGCACTTTGTCCACGGTCGGCAATATCAAGATTGACATCACCGGTTCGCCCAGCACCTCGCCCATGGTTTCGTACTCGATAGATTCCACCGGCAAGGTCACGGTTGTCCAGCAGGACGGCACGACCTTCGTGCGCGGCCAGGTGTTGCTCCAAAATTACGCCGATCCGCAGAAGCTCGTGAATGTCGGCAACAATCTTTACACCAACATCGCTGAAGCCGGTCCCAGCGCCCTCGGCGCACCGGGTACCGCCGGCCTCGGCAACGTCCAGGGCAGCGCGATCGAACTTTCCAACGTGGATCTCTCCGGTGAGATGGCCAATCTCATCAGCGCCCAACGCGCCTTTGAAGCCAACTCCAAGATCATCACGACCAGCAACGAAGTGTTGCAGACCGTCGTCAACCTCAAACAGAGCTAATCCTAACCGCCGCGATTTATGGCCAACCCGGAAGCAAACAAAGAAGAAGGCGCCGCCGCCGCACCTGCCGCAGCCGGCGGAATCAAGGCCTGGCTCCCGCTCATTGTCGCGGTCGTGGCCATGCCGGCGCTCGCGTTCACCACCACGAAGTTTGTGCTCCTGCCCAAGCTTCAGAACGCCGCCGGCGGCGCGCCCAAAGCCGAAGCCACTGCCGCCGCTCCTGAAAAGGAAAGCTCCTCCTCGGAAGGCGGAAGCAAAGAAGGCGGTGAAAAATCCGGCAACAGCAAGGGCAAGGTCAACGTCGCCCTGAGCAAGATGCTCGTGAATGTTTCCGGCACGCTCGGCACCCGTTACCTGATGACCAGCGTCACGCTGGTCGGCAACACCCCGGACTTCAAAAACAAAATTGACGACAACAAGGACCAGCTCATGGACCTCGCCACCGGTACGCTCAGCAGCAAGACCATCTCCGACCTCGAAAAACCCGGCGAGCGCAACGTCATCCGTTCCGAACTGATGACCGTTTTGAACAACGCCCTCGGCGGTCCGGTGATCCAGGAAATTTACATCACCGAAATGGCGATCCAATAAGTTCATGAATCCCGGCAGCGAAAATTCCAACCCCGCCCAGCTTCCCACTGACATGGATCAGTTGCTGGCCAAGGTCGCCCGCGATGAAGCCGAGCACGCCGCCCGGCTCGCCGCGGAACAAGCTGCCGCCGCCATTCAAGACTCCATCCAGCCTTATGACTTCCGCAATCCGATGCTGCTGACACCGCGCGAAACGCGCAAGCTGCGTTCGCATCAGGAAGATTTTCTCGCCAGTCTCGCCTCACGCCTTTCGATGCATTTGCGCCTCGAATTTTCGCTGAAGATGCTCGCGCTGAAAACCATCGCTTATCCCCAACTGGTGGCTAGCTGGGCGAATCCCTCGCATCTCACGATGTTCAAGATGGAACCCTTGCGCGGCGTGGCGATCATCGAGATCCAGCCGCAACTCGCCGCGAGCATGGTGGACCGCCTCATGGGCGGCTCCGGTGCGCCCCAGGAAATCGTCGGCGACATGAGCGAGATCGAACGCGCGCTGCTCGAACAGAATGTCCAGTTGATCATTGACGAATGGTGCTCGCATTGGACTTCGTTCAAGGCGCTCAAGCCCGTCGTTCTTGGTTATGAAAACAACGGCGCATTCATCCAGACCGCTTCGCCGGACACGAACATGCTCGTGCTCTCGTTGGAAGCCAAGCTCGGCGAATGCACCGGCTTGATTCAACTTGGATTTCCCTACTCGACGGTCGAGCCGCTGATCCGCCACGTCAGTCAGAGCACTGAAACCGCCGTCACGCCCGCGCCGCAAACTCCCGCCGCGGCGGCGCCGAAATGGAATGTGCTCTTCAACGATGTCAGCATTCCCGTCACCGCCGAATGGCAGGGATTGGAAATGACCGCCGGTGAAATCATCTCGCTCAAAGTCGGCGACGTGCTGCCCATCACCGCCGAGTGCGCGCAACAAGTCATCGTGCGCCTCGAATCCATCGCCCGTTTTCTCGGCCGTCCCGGAACCATTGCCAATCAATGGGCGGTCGAACTGACTGAAGTCATCAAATAATTTTTTATGGACGCCACCAAATCTCCTGTGAATTTTGAAATGCTGCTCGACGTGAAGGTCAAACTCACCGTCGAACTCGGCTCCTGCCAGGTGCCAATGCGCGACGTGCTCCAGCTTAACATCGGCTCAGTCGTCAAGCTCGACAAATCGGCCCAGGCCCCCGTGGATATTTTCGCCAACCAGAAACGCATCGCCCGCGGTGAAGTCGTGGTGGTGGACGATTCCTACGGCATCAAAATCCTCGAAATCTTCGGAGCCGGCCAGTGATCAAGTCGTTTTCCAAATTGAAATGTGCCGCCGTCGCGGCGCTCGGTTTCACCGCCGTGGTTTCCCACGCCGCTGATTTCGTGAGCACCAATTCCATCATCGGCGCGACGAATGCCATCGCCACCGCTGCCGCCACGACCACCACCACCGGCGCGAATTTGCCGGATGCCGGCGCTTCGCTCGTGCGCGTGGCGGGTGCGTTGTTGCTGGTCATCGCGGTTTTCCTCGGCGGCGTCTGGATGTTCCGCAACTGGCAGCGTCTCTCCACCCAAAGGAACGGCGGCGCAAAATTGAATTTGCTCGAAGTGAAATCGCTCGGCCAGCGCCAGTCGCTTTACGTCGTCGGTTACCAGCAACAGCGCATGTTGCTCGCGTCCTCGCCCGCTGGTGTGACGCTCGTAAGCCATTTGCCCGAGGCGGATGAAGCCGAAGCCGCCGCGCCCGCGCCCAAAATAAATTTCGCCGAAGCCTTTCAACAAGTCCTCAATCGCAAGTAAGTAAATGAAGCCGTCATTCAACCATTCCGAGTCTTCGCGATTGAAGCCCACGCAACTCCCGCCGCTTCGCGTCCGTGAAGTCGCGGTCAAAGGCAGCCTCGTCGTGGATCAATCCTGGGTCATCCACAGTGAGCGCAACCTCACCCCATTTCTTTCCCGCAATCAAACGGTCGGCGAAACCGAAGCGGCGTCCGATAGTTCTTCCACTGCCACCACCCCAACTCCTGCGAAGAAAAATCGCACGCGCATTTTTAGCTGGCTGCTCGCGCTGATTATTTTCGTCGCTTTCGGAACCACTCACGCGCACGCGCAGGCCGCCGCGCCCAGCGGCATTAATTTGAATATCGGCCTCGGCGGAGTCGGCGCGACCAACGACGTGGACGGCGCGATCAAAGTCCTCGCGATCATGACGCTGCTCACGCTCGCGCCCTCGATCATTTTGCTGATGACCTGCTTCACGCGGATCGTGATCGTGCTTTCGTTCGTGCGTTCCGCGCTTTCCCTGCAAGGCACGCCGTCGAACCAGATCATCATCGGCCTCTCGCTGTTCCTCACGTTCTTCATCATGTCGCCCGTGTGGGAAAAGATTGACCGCGACGCTCTCACGCCGTATCGCGCCAAGGAAATCTCCAGTGAAGTCGCCATGGAACGCGCCACGGTTCCCATCCGCAATTTCATGCTCAAGCAGACGCGTCCCAAGGACGTGGAATTATTTGTCGCGCTGGCAAAGATCGGCCCGACGCCCGCAAACGAACTGCCGCTGAAGATCGTGATCCCGAGCTTCATCATCAGCGAACTGCGCACCGCTTTTCAAATGGGTTTCCTTGTCTTTATTCCGTTCATTCTCATTGACCTCGTTGTTGCGACGGTGCTGATGAGCATGGGCATGATGATGATGCCGCCCATGACGATTTCCCTGCCGTTAAAAATACTTTTGTTCGTCCTGGTGGACGGCTGGCATCTGATTGTCAGCTCCATCGTGCAAAGTTTTGGCACCTGATTAAACCTGCTTGATTTTGAAATAATATGAATCCTGAATTCGCCGCTGAAATGTTGAAGAACCTGATGATGCAAGCCGTCACGCTCGCCTCGCCGATCCTGATGACCGCGCTCACCATCGGCCTCGCGATCAGCCTGTTCCAATCCGTCACTTCCATTCAGGAACAAACCCTCACCTTCGTCCCCAAAGCCCTCGGCATCGTCAGCCTGCTCGTCGTGCTGATGCCCTGGATGCTCCGCCAGTTGATCGAGTTCACCACCGCAGTCATCCAAAAGATGCCGCAGATGGCACACTAATCGCTTCTCACCCCTTCGTAGCTATCGCGGCGGCCTAAAACCGCCGTTTTTGCCTACTTGCACGGCAGTTATAGACCGCCGCTGCCGAAGAATTGTGCCTTGAAGTCCGGCGATTAATAACATGCTCGAACTCGTCAACTGGTTAATGGTGTTTCTCCGCGTCAGCGCCATGCTCGCGGTGTTTCCCATTTTCTCCGCCAACAATTTCCCGGTACAACTGCGCCTCGCACTCGGCGCGTTGCTGGCCGCGCTGGTTACGCCCGTGATCGCCCCGGCGGTCATAAACACACAGGATTTTCTCGGCGTAATCGGCTTGATGGCCACCGAAGTCGGCATCGGTTTGCTTTTCGGGTTTTCGAGCCGGATGATTTTTTTCGCGCTCGACATGGCCGGCGCGATGATCAGCCAGGAAATCGGTTTGCAGCTTCCCCCCAGCCTGGATCCCATGACCAGCGCCCAGGTCACCGCGCCCGGAAATGTTTTGTATTACCTCGCGGCCATGATTTTCCTGAGCCTCGACCTGCACCACTGGATGCTCGTGGCGCTGGAAAAAAGCTACAATTACCTGCCCATCGGCGGCGCGCATATCAGCCAGCTTTTGGCTACGGATTTTATTAGCCGCACCAGCCAGACTTTCGTCATTGCCCTGCAACTGGCCGCGCCGGTCATGGCGGTTTCGTTCGTGGTGTCGCTGGTTTTCTCCGTGCTGGGCCGCGCCGTGCCGCAAATGAATGTTTTCCAGGAAAGCATCAGCATCCGCACGTTGGCGGGTCTGAGCGTCTTCGGTCTCACGCTGCAACTCATGTCGCAGCACATCATCAACTACCTGCATCGGCTCCCCGAGGACATCCTCAGCGTGGCCCAGATGCTTAGCTCAGGTTAAAGGAAGGAGGACGCGATGGCCGAAGACACGGGCGATAAAACAGAACATGCAACACCAAAAAAACTGGAGCAGGCTTACAACCGCGGCCAGTTTGCCAAGAGCGCAGAAATCCAAACGGTGTTCGTCCTGCTCGCAGCGATGACCGCCCTGAAGTTTTGCGGCCCCGAAACCTGGCGTTTGATGGCGCAAACGCAAGTCTCCGTCTTCAGCCATCTCCACGACACTCCACTCACGCTCAATGCCATGCAAGGCTACTCTGCCAACGCCGCGATGGTACTCCTCCATTGCGTCTGGCCGGTCCTCTCGGCCACGGTGCTCGCCGGACTGCTTGCGGGCGGTATTCAGACGCGTTTCCGCACGTCGCCGGAGGCCTTGGACATCAACTGGGCGCGACTCAATCCGGTCGAGGGCTTTAAACGCACTTTCTCCATGAAAGCGGTGGTGCCGACGGGCATCAGCATTATGAAGTTATCTATCATCGGCGGACTGACTTACGGCGTGATCAAGGACGTCGTCGGCGACCCGATTTTCCACTCTTCGGTTGACTTGGTAAAAATTGCCGCGTTCATGGCAGATTCTGCCTTCAAAATCGTTACCCGCGTCGGCATGGCGCTCGTGGTTTTGGCTTCCGCCGATTATGGCTACCAGTATTGGCAAGCCGGTAAAGACCTGATGATGACCAAGGAAGAGGTCAAGGAAGAGATGAAAAATTCCGACGGCAATCCTCAGGTCAAAATGGCCCAAAAACGCAAGCGCCGCGCCATGTCCAAGCGCAAGATGCTCGCGGAAGTGCCTAAAGCAGATGTTGTTCTGGTGAATCCGACGCATATCGCCGTGGCCCTCCGTTACGACCGCAAAACCATGAAAGCGCCGACGATTGTCGCCAAGGGCATCCGCATGAATGCCCAGAAAATCCGCGAGATTGCCGAAGCCCATCAAGTGCCGGTCGTCCAGAATATTCCCCTTGCGCGGCTGATGTTTAAGTATGGCCGGGTGGGTGGCGAGATTCCTGCTCAGCTCTATTCCGCGGTGGCCGAAGTGCTGGCGTGGGTGTATCGCGTCAACGCCTATCGTTACTACCGTGAACAAAATTCTTAACTGATTAAGCGAAGCAAATGGCACAGGCAAAAGCAAAAAAGTCAACTCTCGTTCAGATCTTCAAGAACGGTGACGTCCTGCTCGTTGTGGGACTCTTCATGACCGTCGTCCTGATGATCATGCCGATTCCGCCATTTTTCCTCGATGGTTTTTTGGCTGTCAGCATCGCGCTCGCATTGCTCATTCTGCTTTCAATCCTTTACGTCAAGGAACCCGCTGAATTCACCGGTTTCCCGACGTTGCTGCTGTTCATCACGCTCTTTCGTCTCTCGCTGAACATCGCCACCACGCGTTTGATTTTGCTTGATGGTTACGCCGGGCATATCATTGAAGCCTTCGGTAATTTCGTCGTGCGCGGCAATTACGTCGTCGGCCTCGTCATCTTCCTGATCCTCGTCCTCATCAATTTCATCGTCATCACCAAGGGCGCGGGCCGTATCGCGGAAGTCGCGGCGCGCTTCACCTTGGACGCCATGCCCGGCAAACAGATGGCCATTGATGCTGAGTTGAACGCCGGAATCATCAATGAAACCGAGGCTCGCACGCGCCGCCGCAAGGTCGAGCAGGAGGCGGATTTCTACGGCGCGATGGACGGTGCGAGTAAATTCGTCCGGGGCGATGCCATTGCCGCCATCCTCATCACTTTGATCAACGTCCTCGGCGGTTTCGCCATCGGCATCCTGCAACGCGGCATGCCCGTGACCGAAGCCTTGCAACGCTACACCCTGCTGAGCATCGGCGACGGTCTCGTTTCGCAAATCCCCGCGCTCATCACTTCCACCGCCGCGGGTATTCTCGTGACGCGCGCCGCCGCGAAGGAAGATCTCGGCAAGGAATTGACCAAGCAGTTGCTGGCTTATCCGCGCGTATTGGGAATTCTCACCATCATGCTCGTGGCATTCGGCTTGATTCCGGGATTGCCGATGATTCCGTTTTTCACGCTCGCGTCCATCACCGGATTTTTGGCCTACAACTTGAAGGGCAGCGAACACGATCAGCCTTTAGCCACTAAGAATGGCACCGCCCAGGAGAACAACGGGGAAACGCCGGCTGCGGCCAAAACCGCGGCCGGCGCCACCGGCGACAAACTGGAAACGCTCCTCAGTATGGACGCGCTCCAGATCGAACTCGGCTACAGTCTCGTCGGCTTGGCCGATGCCCGCAAAGGAGGCGACATGCTTGAACGCGTGACAGGCGTGCGCAAAACCTTCGCCCAGGAAATGGGTGTCATTGTTCCGCCGATTCGTTTGCGCGATAATCTCCAACTGGAAGCGAACCAATATCGTTTCCTGCTCAAGGGCAACCCGATTGCCCAGGGCGAATTGATGCCCGGCCATTGGCTCGCGATGAATGCCTCCAACAGCAAGACCGTGCTCAAAGGCGTGCCGACCGTCGAACCCGTTTTCAAATTGCCCGCGACGTGGATCACCGATGTCGAACGGAAGAACGCCGAGATCAGCGGTTACACCGTCGTGGATGCTTCGTCTGTGCTCGTCACGCATCTCTCCGAAACCGTGAAGCGCAATTGCCACGAAATCCTCAGCCGCCAGGACGTGCAAGTGTTGTTGGATAATTTGAAGCTCACGCACCCGACCGTCGTGACCGAATTGATCCCCGCGCAACTCAATGTCGGCCAGGTCCAGCGCATCCTTCAGAATCTTTTGGCCGAGGGCATTTCCATCCGCAACCTCGCGGGCATCCTGGAAAAAGTCAGTGATTACGCCAGCGTCACGAAAAACCCGGACGAGCTTTCCGAGCACGCCCGCCGCGCGTTGGGATCGCAGATCGTAAAGCCGTACCAGACCGATACCGGCAGCCTGCAAGCCATCACGCTCGACCCGCGCCTCGAACAACAGATCGCACAAGGCGTCCGCCAGACTCCCACGGAAATCAGTCTCATGATGGAGCCCAAACTTGCCCGTCATGTCGTGGACACGCTTTCGCAACGCATCCAGCAGCTTCTCACCGCTGGCCAGCCGCCCATCATCATGTGTGCGCCGCAAATCCGCCTCGCGTTCCGCCGGTTTTTCGAGACCACCTTTGCCGACCTCACCGTGCTTTCGTATGCCGAAGTTCCCTCGCGCGTGCAGATCCAAAACGCCGGCATCATCAACTCACTCGAATAATTTGATCCATGCAACCGATTCCTTTCATCGCCGCCTCCGCTGAAGAAGCCGTCGGGCAAATCCGCGAAAAACTCGGCCCCGAAGCCGTCGTGCTCAACGTCCGCCGCCTGCCCGCCAACGGCCTCGCGCGCCTGTGGCAAAAGCCGATGATCGAAGTGCTCGCGCATCTTCCGCAGTCGTCCGCTGCCACCGCCGCCGAGATGGATCCGGTTTCTGAAACCCTCGCCGCTTTCCGCCAGCAACTCGACGAAATCAAACAACAAGTCGTCAACCGCCCCGGCAAACTCGACCTCGAAACCCCCATCCAATCCGCCGCCGATTTACTGTCCCCAACCCCGGAAGCTTCCGCACCCGATTACAATATCGTAGGGCAGAGTCTCGTAGGGCGGAGTCGCCGTTCCGCCTCCGAAGAAGCTCAAGCAGACGAAGCCGAAGAAGCCTTGCCCACCGGCAAATGGCGTGTCGGCGCGATGCTTCAAAAAAGCGGCCTGTCACCCCTCCACACCCAGCGCGTGCTCGATCAACTGCACGCCCGCCACGGCGAAAATCCGCCGCGCACGCTCGCCGAAGAAATTTCCCTTGCCCAAGCCGTGCTCGCAAAATTTTGGCGTCCCGCCGCGCCCATCAAGGACAAGTCCCTGCACGTTTTGATCGGCCCCGCCGGTTCGGGCAAGACCACCTTGCTTTGCAAATGGCTCACCCAAACCGTGCTGATGGAAAGCCGCACCGCCCGCGTATGGCGTCTCGACAGCGCGGTCGCCAACACTGCCGAATCCTTAAGTGTCTATTGCGATATCCTCGGCGCACCCAGCGAACGTCTCTGGGAAACCGGCAGCCGCGATTTCACCGAAGACCTCGGCTTCATTGACGTGCCCGGCGTGGACTGGCGCAAGCCCATCGCCGTGAAAGAACTCGCCGGCTACCTCAAGCAATTCGGCTCGCCGAAAATTCACCTCGTCCTCAACGGCGCCTACGATCTCTCCATTTTACTCGCGCAAACGCGCGCATTCGCGCACATGCCCATTGAGGACTTGATAGTCACCCACTTGGACGAGGAGACCCGCTGGGGCAAGCTTTGGAACCTGGTATTGGGCACAAATTACTCCGTGCGCTGTTTCAGTACTGGGCAAAATATTCCGGGAGACTTCTGCGAAGCTTCGCCGGAAATGATATTTTCACGCCAATTTCCCCGCAAATAGGGGTTTTCCCGAAATGCCTACGGGCCAATCGGAAGGCTGGCAACGCTCCTGCTTAGCAGGGGTTCAGATTTGAACGAATTATGAAGTCATTGTTGTTAATCGGCGGTCTGTTGGGATTCTGCGCCGGCCTGCTTTTAAGCTGGGCCTCGGAATGCTCCTGGCCCGCCTGTTTGTGGCACGGTTCCCTGGCCGCCTACCTGACCAGCCTTCTGATGCGTTGGTGGGGCAGTGCCTGGCGCAAAAACCTCGAAGACGCCATGCACGAAGCGCAAAACCGCCCCGAAGCTCCCACCGCCCCTTTAATTTCCAAACCTGGTAAATCATGAGTTCCACTACCCTTGAATTAAACGCGCCCGTTTCCGACGAAACCCGCTCCAATCAACGCGAGCTTTGGCGCCGCTACTCGAAGTCCGGCCACGGCAGCGCCATCGAAAACAAAATCGTCGAGCAATACCTCCCGCTGGTCAAAGCCGTCGTCGGCCGCCTTGCCATGACGCTCCCCTCGCACGTGAATAGCGATGACCTTTACAGCGCCGGCCTCGTTGGCTTGCTCAACGCCGTCCGCCGTTTCGATCTCAAGAGCGGTTCTTCCTTCGAGCATTACGCGCGCGTCCGCATCCGTGGCGCCGTGTTTGATGAATTGCGCCGCCTCGATTGGGTTCCGCGCTCGGTGCACGAAAAGGCCAAGAAGGTCGAGTCCGTCATGCAGGAACTTTCCCAGCGCAACGGCAATGTCCCCACTGACATGGAAATGGCCAAAGCCCTTAATCTCTCGCTCGACGAATACGAGGAACTGGTCGAGGAAATCCGCCCCGCGTCCTACGTCTGCCTCGATTCCGCCACTAATGGCGACAGCGAAAACGGCAGCGGCAGTTATGATTTCATCGCGGACGATTCCCAGACCGAACCCTGGGAAGGAACCGCCCGCCGCGAAATGTCCAGCCTCATCGAGGAACGCTTGAAACAGTTGCCCGAGATGCAGCGCAAAGTGCTCGCGCTTTATTATTTTGAAGATTTGCGTTTGCGCGAAATCGCCGAGGCATTCGGCGTGACGGAATCGCGCATCTGCCAGATCCATTCGCAGGCCATCCTCGCCATCAAGGCCCTGTTGAAGAAACAGGACCCCGAGACCTTTAACCACTGCTGATCCATGATCGTAATCGTTGGCGCATTAATCGTATTGGGCTCGGTCATCGGCGGCTTCATCATGGCCGGCGGCCATCCCCTCGCGCTGCTGCACTTGTCCGAGTTCGTGGTCATCGGCGGCGCCGCGCTCGGCGCGCTGGTGTTGATGTCCCCCAAGGCCGTGCTCATCAATCTTTTCAAGCAGTTGCTCGGCGCGCTCAAGGGTTCGCCTTACAACAAGTCCGCCTACGAAGACATGTTCAAGGCGCTCTATGAGTTGTTCATGCTCGGTCGCCGCAGCGGCATGGTCGCGCTCGAAGAACACGTGATGAATCCCGAAGCCAGCAGCATTTTCAGCAAGTATCCCGCCTTCCAAAAAAACCATCACGCCATGGATTTTCTTTGCAACGGCCTTCGCCCCATCATTGACGGCAAGATCAAGCCCGACCAGCTCAAGATGCTTTTGGAAATCGAGATGCACGCGATGGAAGAGGAACACGAAAAACCCATCGGCGTGTTGACCAAGGCCGCGGACGCCATGCCCGGATTCGGCATCGTCGCCGCCGTGCTGGGCATCGTGATCACGATGGCCTCCATCGCCGGTCCCATCGAGCAGATCGGTGAAAAAGTCGCCGCCGCGCTCGTCGGAACCTTCCTGGGAATTTTCATCTCCTACGGCTTCATGAACCCGCTCGCGGTGAACATGGAATTCGTCGGGGTCGCCGAGATCACTTACATCCGCTGCATCGCGGCATCCGTGATCGGCTTCGCCAACGGCATGTCGCCCATCATGGCGGTCGAAGTGGCGCGCCGCGGTTTGAGCAGTGAAGTGAAACCCACGGCGGACGGTCTCGAAGCAATGCTGAAGACTCTCACGCAAGCGCCCGCGAAATAATTTCGCAGCGTTCGGCAACCAATTTTAAATGAGCAAAAAAGGTCATCACGGTGGCGCATGGAAAGTGGCCTACGCGGATTTCGTTACCGCGATGATGGCGCTCTTCATGGTGCTGTGGCTGACGTCGCAGGACCAGCGTATCAAGGAAGCCGTCGAGCGCGCCTTCCGCAATCCGTTCTCGTCCGTGACCAAGGATTCCGTCGGCATCATCCCCAGCAAAGAGACGCAAGCCGTCCGCAGCAGTTCGGGAAATTTCGATTCCGCCTCCGCCGTCGAACTCACCATGCTCCGCCGCATCAACCAGGATTTGATCAAGTCCCTGCAAAGCCAGGTGGATGAAAAAGACGAAAGCGCCGTCAAACTCGACATGACCCCGGACGGCCTGTTGATCAATGTTTTCGACCGCTCGCACAAACCCATCTTCGAGCCGCAATCCACCAAGTTCACACCCTACGGCGAATGGATTTTCTCCACGCTGGCTTGGGAGATCGCGCGCTATCATAATTTCGGAATCGAACTGGAAGGCCACACTGAATCCGGCAACGCGCCCATCCGTGAAGATTACGGCGATTGGGAAATTTCCACCGACCGCGCGAACGCCGTGCGCCGCAGTCTCATTGACCATGGGGTGCAAGGCGAGCAGATCCGCAAGGTCGCGGGTTTTGGCGCCACCCAGCCGATGCCGAATACTGAATCCGGCGCCGAAATCAACCGCCGCGTTTCCGTCATGTTGAATCTCAAGTCAGCCAAACTTTAATCACCGCTCCACTATGCCTGATACTTTTGTGCCCCTCGTGTCCGCCGTCGGTTCGCAACGCCCCTCGGGATTTACTTCGTTGAATATGAAGCCCGCATCCGCCGCGCCGAGTGCGCCGGCAAAAATCGAAATCCCCGCGCCAACCTCCGCCGCGAATGCCTGCGGCAAACCCACCGTCACCCTGCAACGCACCGGCGACATCGTCTCCGGCATCCGCGTCCAATGCGGCTGCGGCCAGGTCGTGGACTTGAACTGCGTTTATTAGATTTAGGTCGGTCGCACTATTGTTATTAGTCTCGAAGCGGACAACCGCTTCGAGATTTTTTGCGTACGCCTGCCGCGCCGCCGGCTCCGAGGCGGTCATAACTGAGCTTTGGAAATATCAAAAAAATATTCTTCGGGAATCCATTGCGCCTTGGTCATCCCATCCGAGTAGCGCGTGTAACACCCCACGTCCTTCGCCAGCAACTTGACGGGCTCACGCGTGACTCGGGCAAGAAAGCTATCGAAGTTATCCGCAAATGCGGACTCATACCATCCGTCGTGGTCAGCGTAGAAAATCTTGCCCGCATTTGGACCGTGCACCGGCATGACGAAATAATTGCCGGAGCGAGGCACCGTGGCGATGGAGATGCCCGTCACAATATGGTCGGGGTCGTTCTCCGGGTCGTTGACTAAATAGTTAAACCCATCTCGCATTTCTTCCGTCGCTTCCTCCCACTGTGCGACTGGCAAAAGCTCAATGCCAGCAGCCTCTGACTTCGTATCGCGGTAAAGCACAAAACCGTCGTGGCACTGATAGAATGTCGCCACCTGATCCGCGTGGCTGCCTAGCATCTTGCGTATCTGGGCGATGGCTGCGGGTGACGCCGAGGCGTTAAGAATGTGGCGTATGCTGGCAAGAAATCTCGGGCCAGCCTTATCGCCGGCGGCGAAACACCGAAATCCGGGTGAAGGCGACTTGGTAAACTCTTCGAGGGCTTGCGAGGTCATAAAATGTAGAATATGTCAACGACGGCCAACGATCCATAACTAGCGGGTGATTTTCCAGATTAGAAATCCCGCTTCTGTGTTAATCCGTGTTTCACGCGGCAAGGTGGTGGGGATTTTCATATTGTTTGTGGTTTGCTTTTGGTCGTAAGCAGAATTATTGCGCAGCCCCATTAGTCATTTGTGGAAGAAAAACTTTTGCCGCGCTGGCCATGGAATCAATTTTCTCGAGCTGGCTTTGCCGGTAGCTTTGCAATTGATCCGGCGTGAGAATCCTGCCAAGCACTTTCAATTTGTCGGCCAGCTCCTGCTGCTGCACTTCCACCAGTGAATTCATGGCGTCTGCAACATTGCCAGGTTTCTGCGCCACCAGGGAACTCGCCAACTGATTCGCCGTGTGGTCCAGACCGAATTGATACAGCGCCTTATTGACTTTGTCCTGCTGTTCTGGGGAAAGATTCAGATCAGATGTCATCATCGTCGCCTCTAAATTGGCTCTGTTGTTCGCGGCAACCATGGTTTCGGACTGTTGGTAGTCTGGATAGGCTGCTAGTTGCTCGGGAGTGAGCAACGCCTTGACTTCAGCCTCTTCATTGCCAAAAGTTTGTAGTGAAGCGATCATTGCCGCTTTAAGTTGTTCCGGCGTCCGTTTGCCCGACATATCAATCAACGACTGCCGGGCTCTGGCTTCGCTGTTTTTCGTTATGAGGTCGCTGATGGCCTGCTGCTGGCTGTCAGTCAGGTTAAGTTTGTCTTTCATGCGCGCGAGTTTGGCGAGTTCGTTCTTCTTCTTGATCTGTTCAATCATGGCTGTTCCTTGTGCCAGTGCGTCGCTCGTAAATTTTGACGATGCAGTGCTTTCCTGGAGAGCGGTTCTTAATTTGGCCGTCTCTTGCACGGCAGTTTGTGCCTGCCCGATTTTACCTCGAAGTTTCAAAAGTTCGTTGAATTGCGCCTGCGAGAGCGATTTCTGGTCTTTGGCCTCGGCGACGAGATTTGAAAGCCGTTCATTCTCGGACTGTAGATTTGTTAATTGCTCGGCCATCGGCTGCTGCTGTTGCTGGAGCGTCTGGTTTTGTTCGCGTAATTGGGAAATTTGATGCGCCTCAAAAATTCCCGCGCCGACGGTGGCAACGAACGCAGTGGTGATTAGAGTTTTTTGAATGGTGGTCATGGCTATGGCTTTGGTTGCGGCAATGATGGTGGAAGTGGAAATGGCAGTTCCAGCGATGGCGGCGGCAGTAACGGTAGTGGCCAGGCCTGCAGGTGCGGCCTGTACCGCATTGGCAGAAATAAAGATAACGAGTCCACCGGCCCCGGCAGCGACGCCGCGTTTGGCGAGGCGCTCGCGCAACCGCTCGACGGCCCGGCTCACACGCTTTTGGGCGGCATCATCGCTGATGCCAAAAGCCGTGCCTAAAGTGCGCAGGTCGTAGTTCTTGAAATAGCGGAGAAACAAAACGTCCCGATCTGGCTTGCCTAAATCGCCGATGGCGGCGTCAAGGTGCGGAGCGATTTGTTCCCATGAAATGTCGGATTCGGACGAAAGCAATGGATTCATGGTAGCGGCCTTCTGTTCACGAGCACGCCGACGCTCAATCGTGCGCACGGTTTGGGCGGCGATGTTCTGCGCAGTTTGATGCAGCCAGCCACAAAGGTTTGTGCGTTCAGTCAGACCTGCCGCATTGTTCGCCAACGCGACAAATACGCTTTGAGTTACATCCTCGGCCAGATGCGGGTCACAAACCATGCGCAACGCCGCGGAATAAACGAAATCTAACTGGCGCTGCACCAATTCAGCGAAAGCCGATTCGCTGTTGTGTTCCGCATAAATTCGCAATAATTGTCCGTCGGTCTGATGATTCACTCATTCTATATTAGCCGCCGGACTAAAAATCCGACAAGAAAAGGCTGCTGATACTTTGAACCGAAATTTCAGTCCGTAGTTTCTTTCCCTGGTGGCCGTCCACAAGAACCGGCAGTTTTCGCCCGGCAAACGAGGTAGTTTTTGCCTCTTACAACCCGTGAAAAACTCCGAAACCCTTTAGAATCAGCGCATTTACCCCACTGGCACACGCATTGCTCAACAGCATTTGCAATGAACGTGAGTTTATACCAAGCCGCAGCCGCACTGAACGCCAACAGCCGTTGGCAGGACGTGATCTCGGAGAACCTCGCATCGAGTTCGGTGCCGGGTTACCGGAAGCAAGGGCTTTCGCTTGAAGCCGTTCAGGCTGGTTTGATGCCCACCTCCGGCTCACCCCAATATTTCTCGCTCCCCAAGGCCAGCACGACCACGAGTTTCGAGCCCGGCGTCATGCAATACACCGGCAACAAAAACGATGTCGGCATCGAAGGCAAAAGCTTCTTCGAAGTGCAATTGCCCAACGGCACGAAAGCGCTCACGCGCGACGGCGAATTTCAAGTCAGTTCCAAAGGCCAGCTCGTCACCAAGGAAGGTTACACCGTCCTCGGCGAAGGCGGCCCGATCCAACTCGACCCGAAGAATCACGAGCCGCTTTCCATTTCTGAAGGCGGCAATCTAAGCCAGGGCGTTGATCCGCACGGCAAATTGAAGCTCACCGATTTCGATCATCCTGAATTGCTCAAGCAAGTCAGCGGCGCGTATTTCGTTGCTGATGATCCCAAGGTCCATGGCACGACCGGCACCGGCACGATGCGCCAGGGTTATTTGGAAACCTCCAATACTTCCGTCGTCCATGAAATGGCGAACATGATGACGGCCATGCGCACCTTTGAAGCGAACCAGCACGTCATTCAAATCCAGGATGACCGCCTCGGCAAAGTCATCAGCGAACTCGGCAACCCGACCTAAGCCATGATACGCGCTCTCTATTCAGCAGCCACCGGCATGGAATCGCAACAGCTCAACCTGGACGTGATCTCCAACAACCTGGCCAACGTGAATACGACCGGCTTCAAGAAGAGCAAGATCGAATTCCAGGATTTGCTTTACGACAACGTCCGCACCGCCGGCGCGGAGCAGGGCAATGGCGCGCAATTACCCACCGGCCTCTCGGTCGGTCACGGCGCTCGCGCGGTCGCGACTTCTCGCGTCTTCACCGAAGGCGAATTGACCCAGACCGGCGAACGTCTCGACGTGGCGATCCAGGGCGATGGCTTTTTCCAGGTGACGATGCCTGACGGCACACTCGCCTACACCCGCGACGGCTCGCTCAAGACCGCGTCCGACGGCCGTATCACCAACAGCGATGGTTTGCCGGTGCAAAATGGTTTTCAGCCGATCCCGACCGGCACGACCACGGTGAATATTTCCACCAACGGCCAGGTCACCACGACCGGCGCGAACGGCACGCAGAATTTTCAAGTCACGCTGGTGCGCTTCGCCAATCCGGCGGGCCTCGAAAGCATCGGCCGCAATCTTTACCTCGAGACGCCCGCCTCCGGCGCCGCGGAAACCGGCAACCCGAACGAAAACGGTTTCGGCAGCCTCCAGCAGGGCTACGTGGAAATGTCCAACGTCAAGGTCGTCGAGGAAATGGTGAACATGATCGTGGCGCAGCGCGCTTACGAAGTGAATTCGAAAGCGGTGCAGGCCGCCGACGAAATGATGCAACAGAGCAATAACTTGCGCCGTTGATGAAAACGCTTAAAACAATTTTTTATTGCCTCGTGCTCGCCCTCGCGCAAACCGCGCGCGCGGAACAAACGAACACATGGCAGCTGGCAGGTGCCGCACAGGTGGATGGTTCTGGAATTTTCCTAGATCAGATTGTTGTTAACCCCACCTCATCTGTGGTCCTCCCACATCTCCGTCTGGCCGAGTCGCCTAACTCTGGCCAGACGGTTTCTCTTTCCCGCAACCAGATTATAGAGTTGGTGCAGAAGCAAACTACTTCTGAGTTACTTACGACTAACTGGTCCGGCGCCGCGCAGGTCCGCGTCTCCCGCCGAACCCACCAATTCGTAGATTCCGACCTGATTGATCTCCTGACTGCCACGTTGCAGAAGGAGTTCGTCAAAACCCGCGGCGACTTGGAGCTGCACCTCACGCGTCCCTGGACGCCGGTGCAAGTCCCCGACGGCCCGCTGACCCTCAAGGTGTCCGAACTCCCGGCCGGCGGAGTTTGCCCCAACTTCGTCCTCACCTGCGAATTGTGGGATGGCCGCCATTCCGTCGGCTCCTGGCAGATCGCCGTGCAAGCCTCCGTCTGGCACGATATTCCGCTGGCCCGTTCCACCCTCACCCGCGGCCAACTCGTCAAGGACGCCGACATCTCCATGGAACGCCGCGACGTCCTGTTGCAGCGCGATATTTTTCAACATTATCCCACCACAGACGACACGCTCGAGATTTCTGAAAACGTCCCCGCCGGCACTCCGGTTTTCAACCGCTGCGTGCGCGTCCGCCCGCTGATCCAGCGCGGCCACATCGTGGAAGCTCTTTTTCAGGAAGGCAGCCTGAGCATTTCGCTCAAGGTGGAGACGCTCGAAGACGGCGCATTGGGACAAACCGTGCGGGTGCGTAATCCCATCACTAAACGTGAACTCTATGGAAAGGTGCAGAATGAACAAACGGTTCTTATTAACCTCTAATTCTTTGGCTTTGGCTCTCGGCCTGGCCGCCATGCCCCTCGGCAATGCCTCGGCGGATTCCCTTTGGAAAGACGGCGCGCACGCCGGTTTCAAGGCGGACTACTCGATGGTCGGCGATAAAAAAGCCCACTCCATCGGCGACATCATCACGATCATCATCCAGGAAAATAACGGCGCCACCCGCCAGAACAACACCACGACCGCGAAGAAGACTTCGGTCAACGCCGCGCTCGCGAGTTTGTTCTACGCGCCTTCGGTCAGCGGCCTGCTCACGAAGAAAGGCACACTGCCGACGATGGCTTACACCTCGGATTCAGAATTTAACGGCGGCGGTTCGATCAACAATAACGAAACCATCACCGCGCAGATGGCCGTGCGCGTCGTGGACGTCCTGCCCAACGGCAACATGATCATCGAAGGCAACCTGCACACCGCCTTCTCCGGCGAGAAACAAGACGCCGTCCTGCGCGGCACGGTCCGCCCCGACGACGTGACCTCCAACAACACGCTCTTGAGCTATAACATCGCCGATGCCTCGATCCAATTCATCTCCAAGGGGACCATCACCGATTCGCAGCGCAAAGGCTGGTTCACCCGCGTCTGGGAGAAAATCAATCCGCTGTGATGACTGTTCACATGATTCGCCGCTTTCTTTTCAACTGCCTCGTTGTCGCCCTTGCTCTTGCCAGCGTGCCAGCCGTTTTCGCGGAGGGTGCGCGCGTGAAGGATATCGCGATGATTTCCGGCGTGCGTGACAACCAGTTGACCGGTTACGGCTTGGTCGTCGGCCTCGCCGGCGACGGTGATAAAAATCCCGTTCAGACGCTCCAGACGGTCGCGAATGTCTTGCAACGCTTCGGCCTCACCGTTCCCGCCAGCACACTCTCCTCAAAGAACGTCGCCATCGTCATGGTCACCGCTGACATCCCCGCCTTCAAAAAAGCCGGCACGCGCCTTGATGTGAACGTCGCCTCGATGGGTGACGCGAAAAGTTTGCAGGGCGGCGTGCTTTTGCAAACCCCGCTCGTCGGCGCGGATGGCAAAGTTTACGCGGTCGCCCAGGGCGCGCTTTCGATTGGCGGCATCGCAGCCGGTGAAGGCGGCGGCGGCGGCGCTTCCGTGCAAAAGAATCATCCCACCGTCGGCCAGATCGCGGATGGCGCTTTGGTGGAACGTGAAATCCCCGCGACCATTGTGAACGATCACAATATCGAATTGATTCTCCGCGAGCCCGATTTTACCTCAGCCGCGCGGCTCGCGGTAGCCTTGAATGAAAAATGGACGAACACCGCCCTCGCGCTCGACTCGACCACCGTGCGCGTTCACATGCCCGAAGAATTTGAAACCTCGCCGATCAGTTTTATCTCGCTCGTCGAATCCGTTGAAGTCACTCCCGATATTCCCGCCCGCGTCGTCATCAACGAACGCACTGGAACCATCGTCGCCACCTCGCGCATCCGCATCGCCAGTTGTGCCATCTCCCACGGCAATCTGACCATCAGCGTCGCCTCGACCTTGAACGTCACCCCCACTGGCGGCGTCAATCCCGGCCCGTCCACTGTCACGCCTTCGACCGATACCAAAGTTAAAGAAGAAAAAGGCACGATGACCGTGTTCCCCGACATGCCCACCGTGGATCGGGTGGCCTCCGCTTTGAATTCATTGGGCGTCACGCCCCGCGACATGATGGCTTTGTTTGAAGCCATGAAAGAAGCTGGCGCATTACAGGCGGAATTGGTCATCCGGTAATTTATGGATATTCCTTCCATCCAAAACCAGGTCAAGGCCTCCGTGCTGCCGTTCGAGCAGATGGCGGCGAACACGCATATTCCGCAGCAGGAAAAAGTGAAGGAAGCCTGCCGCCAATTTGAAGCGGTATTGCTCCGGCAGATTTTGGGCGAAGCCCGCAAGACGGTCATCCAGTCCTCCGGCAGCGATAATTCCAACAGCGCCGGCATCTACAACGACATGATCAATAATCAAATGGCCGACAGCATCAGCCAGTCCGGCGCCTTCGGCCTCGCGAAAAGTTTGCAAGCACAATTAGTCCATCAGGTATTGCCTAAAACGGCGTCCGGCGCGGCTGCGCCCACCCCGGCGGCAACGCCCACAACCCAGAATTAGTCCATGATTGAACGTATCGTAACTTTGATCCACGCCCTTCGCGAAGAATTGGGCGAATACGGCGAAATGCTCGCCCTCCTCGACCGCCAGCAGCAACAGGTCATTGCGCGCGCCGCCGATGAAGTGTTCCAATCCATCGGCCTCATCAAGGCCCAGGGCCTCGCCATCCAGCACGCCCGCGCCCGCCGCGAGCAATGCCTTGTCCACGTCGCGCAGAGCTTCGAGGCGTCAAACGATTCCGCTTTTGCCGATGTCATTCCGTTGATGCCTTCCGATTATCAGCCGCTCGTGACCGCGCTGGTGGAGGAAAATAATTCCCTGCTCGTCCGCGTGCGCCAGCGCGCCCGCCAGAATCATCTGCTGCTCAGCCGTTCGATGGAACTGATGCAGAATTTGATCAACACACTTTTTCCCGCTCAGGAAATGCGGGTTTACAACGACCAGGGCAGCATGAATGTGCGCGGCATGAGCGCGCGTCCGCTTTTGGAAGCCGTGGGTTGAAGTTTTTATGCTTGGATTATTTGGGTCATTAAATCTTGCTTCACGCTCGCTCTCGGTGCAGCAGGAGGCAACCGCGGTGGCGGGCCAGAATCTGGCCAACGTCAATAATCCCGCGTACGCCCGCCAGCAGTTGAACGTCCAGACTTCGCCCGACTTGCAAACGCCGGTCGGCAACGAGGGCACGGGCGTCGAAGCCATTTCTATCACCGAAGCGCGCGATGCCCTGCTCGACAACCAGATCCAATCCGAAGGCAGCGTTTCCAGTTCGCTTACCTCGCAGCAAACCGCGTTGCAGGATGCCGAGACGTATCTCAACGAACAACTCAGCGCGTCGTCCACCAGCAACCTTCCTTCGAGCGACAACGGCCTGACCGCCGCGATCTCGAATTTGTTCAGCGCCTTTCAAGGAGTCGCCACTTCACCCGGCGATGCCGCCGCGCAGGACACCCTGGTCGCCGCCGCGCAAGCGGTCACGCAGCAGTTCAATTCCATTTCTTCCGGCCTTTCCTCGGTGGATTCGAATATCAATTCCTCCATCACCTCCGACGTCGCGGGCGCCAATCAGGACTTGTCGGACATCGCGACTTTAAATCAGCAAATCATCGTCGCCACCGCTTCAGGCACCACGGCGAATGATCTCGTGGATCTGCGCCAGCAAAAACTGGAAGACCTCGCGAGCAAGGTGAACGTGGACACCTCCATGCAGTCGAACGGCGCGTTGAATATCAGCATCCGCAGCGTGGGTCTTGTCGAGGGCGGCAACGTCACGAACCAACTCACCACCGTGGATCCGGGAAACGGTCAACTGCTCTTGGGCTCATCCGGTGGCAGCGGAACCATCCCCGTCACCGGCGGCAGCATCGGCGGCAATATCACCGCGCGCGATGGCGCTTTAGCCTCATTGCAAAGTTCGCTGGACAATCTCGCGGGCCAATTATCCACCTCGGTCAATGCGGTTTACGAACCGGGTTTCAGCAGCAAAGGCGCGACCGGACAAAGTTTCTTCAGCGGAACCACAGCGGCGACGATTTCAGTCAATAGCTCGCTCGTCGCCAATCCTGCAACCTTGCAATACAGCGGCGATGGCACGGCGGGTGACAACACCATCGCGCTTTCGCTCGCGCAGTTGGCCAACCAGAATATCAGCGGCTTGAACGGCCAGACGTTCAGCGACAACTATACAGAAACCGTCGGCGCGCTCGGCAACGCCATTTCCTCGGTCAATGATCAAGTCACGAACAATGCCGCCGTGACTTCCATGTTGCAGAACCAGCGGGCCTCGGTCAGCGGCGTTTCCACCGACGAGGAAATGACCAACCTCGTGCAGTTCCAGAAAGCCTACCAGGCTTCGGCCGAGTTGATCACGACGCTTAACGAAATGCTGGAAACCGTGATCTCCATGAAGACGGTATAGCGATTTGACCCCCTGATTTTATGCGCATCTCGAGCACATCCTTTTCGACCAACTTTCTCAGCGAGATCAACCAGTTGCAGCAGCGTCAAAATACCTTGCAACAGGAGGCCTCTACCGGCCTGTCCGTCACGCAGCCGGAAGATAATCCCGAAGTGATGACGAACGTCTTGAATCTTCAGACGCAGTCAAGCGCGAGCACGCAATATCAAGCGAATGTTTCCAAGTTGCAGACCACCGCGAATCTTTCCTACACCGCGATGAGCAATTTGAAGACGATCAGCGATCGCGTGGATGAGATCGCCACGCTCGCGACCAGCGGCACGGCGTCGCCGGACCAGTTGAATGCCTACGCGCAGGAAGTGAATAATCTTGTTCAGGAAGCGGCGCAGCTTGGCAATTCGCAGGATGCCAACGGCAATTATCTTTTCGGTGGCACTGCCTCGACCCAGCCGCCTTATACGGTGACGCAAAATTCAAGCAACGTCGTCACCTCCGTCACCGCGAATGGAAACAGTTCAGTGGCGAAGGCCGAGATCGCGCCCGGTGTCACGATTTCCGCCGAGGTTCCCGGTTCGAACACGACCGGCAGCGGCACACCCGGATTGTTTCAGGACAGCGCTTCCGGCGTGGATATTTTTGCGCACATGATTTCGTTGCAGCAGGACCTCGCGTCCGGCAACACCGCCGCCATCACCGCCAACGATGCTCCCGCTCTTACCAAGGACAACGACAATATCGTCAGCCAGATCAGTGCCAACGGCGTCCTGCAATCCACGCTCTCCAACGCCACGAATATCGCCTCCGCGCAAAGCCTGAACATCACCACCGAAGTCTCCAACGCCACCACCGCCGACCTCGCCACCGTGATCACGCAACTGGACCAAACCCAGACCGCGTATCAAGCCGCCCTGGAAAGCGGTTCAAAGATATTGAGCCTCTCGCTGCTGGATTACTTGCATTGACGCTGGAAAATTCTTTCGCATAACTAATTTCTCTCCGCGCAAAAAATTCCGGCACAAAACGCACATCCGAGTACTTCTAACTTTTGCAGTGTGGAACTGTCGCTCCGTCACAGTCCCGTAGGGACGACAGATATTAGCCCAGCCATTTATGGCTGGGTTTTATGTGGCCTTAATCAAGTCCCGTTAGGGACGAAAGAAATGTTACCGAGGGCAACCGCCGTCGAATACCCATCACAAATCCCCTCGCTTCCAAACCATCTCTCAATTAAAAATTAATCCGACCAATACAAATCACCGAACCTAATGCACTCATTTACCTCGTGCCTGATGCACGTTGTCTTCTCGACCAATTTCCGGCGACCCTATCTTACGCCCGCTATTCGCCATCGCCTCTGGCCTTACCTGAGTGGTATCGCACGAGAAAACGATATGAACACTTTTGCCATCGGCGGAATGCCGGATCACGTTCATTTGCTCATAAACATTCCTCCTGCGGTTTCGATTTCCAAGGCGGTCCAATTATTGAAGGGTAATTCCTCAAAATGGCTTCGCGAAGTCTTCCCGGAACTTCGTTCACAGGATTTCGCATGGCAGGAAGGCTTTGGTGCTTTTAGTATTGGCGTTTCTGGCATTGACGATACGGTGCGTTACATTCAAACCCAGCAAGAGCATCACCGGACGAAAACATTTCAAGAAGAGGTGGAGCTTTTCCTTGCGAAACACGAGCCCGTTATTGAGAAGGGGTAGTTTCTTTCGTCCCTTGCGGGACTTGATTAAGGCCACATAAGAAACCCAGCCATAAATGGCTGGGCTAATATCTGCCGTCCCTGCGGGGCTTGGGCCGCGCCGCCTCCGCTTACAAATTCTTCCCCGTCAATCGCGCGTACGCGTCGAAATATTTCGCCTGCGTCTTGGCAACCACGTCCGGCGGCAGCGCGGGCGCGGGCGGGGTTTTATTCCAATCCAGCGTCTCCAAATAATCCCGCACGAATTGTTTATCAAAACTCGGCTGGTTGCGGCCCGGTTGATATCGGTCCGCCGGCCAGAAGCGCGAGGAATCCGGCGTCAACACTTCATCAATCAAAAGCAATTCACCGTCGTAAATGCCGAATTCAAATTTGGTGTCCGCGATGATGATGCCGCGTTCGCGCGCGTAGGCGCGGGCGTGTTTATAAAGTTTTAAGCTCGCCGCGCGCACGCGTTCGGCGACGTCCCCGCCCACGATTTTCACTGCTTCATCGAACGAAATATTTTCGTCGTGGCCGGTTTCCGCCTTGGTCGCGGGCGTGAAAATCGGCTCCGGCAATTCACTGCATTCCTGCAAGCCCGCGGGGAGCCTGATGCCGCACACCGTTTGCCGCTCGCGATATTCCTTCCAACCTGAGCCCGCGAGATAGCCGCGCACGACACACTCGATGGCGAGCGGTTGCGCTTTCTTCACGATCATGCAGCGCCGCGCGAGTTGCGCCGCGTAAGGTCGCAATGCGGCGGGCAATGGATCATCAGCCGCCGAAAGTAAATGATTCGGTTGAAACGTGGCGGTTTGCGCGAACCAGAAATAGGAAATTTGCGTGAGCACCTCACCCTTGCGCGGGATGCCGTTGGGCATGATGCAATCGAACGCCGAGATGCGATCACTCGCGACAAACAGCAGGCGGTCGCCCAGATCAAAAACTTCGCGGACCTTGCCGCTCTTCAATTTTTTGACGCCCGGCAAATCGAGTTGAAGCAATGTTTCGTTCAAGCGCGGAGAATATGGCGCGGCCCTCGCGAGGTTTAAAGTTCAAAGTGCGGATGGGAGACAATCGAATGACGGCTGCACGAAAACAAACCAACGCTCACAAATTTTAATTCTTCTCCCTCTCCGCCGCTCGCGGGGGAGAGGGCCGGGGAGAGGTGGTTCCGCTTCATGAACAGTTATCACCGCTTAGACGGCCACCATAAACGCCCCTCACACCGACTATCATCAAAAAATTATTCCAACCCCTTGATGACCTCGATCAGGTTTTTCGCCCAGTGGTTTAAATAATCCACGTAAAGCCGCTGGCGATTCGCATACACCGCCCTCAATTCACCCGTATGGTCCGGCGGCGTCAGCGCAATGCCCGAGATGCTTTTGAAAAGTTTCGCCTGATCTTCGCCGATATTTTCCGCCAGGCATTCGGCAATCCGCGCGATCAGTTCCAGCGATTTTTTATCCAGCATCGTCCGCACGCGCCGCGCCAATTCATCCGGCGCGCAAATCGCATGATACTCCGGGTCTTCGAGCGACTCGATGTAAGCGACGCTCGCCAGGGCGTTGATTTCCTTGATGCGCGCCTCGATCTGCAAAAGATAATCGGCGAGCAGATTTTTGACTTCCTTGCGCTTCGTTTTGACCGATGAGGCAACTTCCTCCAACTCGCGGTAGAAGCCGATGGTTTCGCACGCGTGTTCCGCCATCA
The DNA here is from genome assembly GCA_036268055.1 of Verrucomicrobiia bacterium. Lineage (NCBI taxonomy): Bacteria > Pseudomonadati > Verrucomicrobiota > Verrucomicrobiia > Verrucomicrobiia bacterium. The sequence goes on from DATAUW010000011.1 coordinate 184,302, forward strand.
GCTTGGTGCGGGCGGCTTCATAAGCGCGGCGCTGCTCCTCGTGAACCTTGAATGGCGGCCAGAAAATCCCCCATAGAATCAACACTGCGGAAATAAGATAAGACAGCCACGGCAAAAACGCCGGCGCATGCGCCCACTGCTCGACCCACCCGACAACGCCCGCCAGCAGCGCGATAAGCCACGTCAGGATTTCGCGTGCTTCAGTGGAACTCTTGAGCACCTTTTTCCAATACTGCGCAAATGAAAAAACGCCGTCTGGAATGGACATTTGAACGTGAAGATGAAGAAAAAAATGAACTTGGTAAAGGCCCATTTTTAACCGCGGAGGAAGAAATAATTCTTAGCCACAGATGGAACACGGATTGAACGCAGAATTTTTCCCCCTTAATCAGTGTTCCATCTGTGGCTAAAATTTCTTTCTCCCAGTGGCCGTCCGCAAGGACCAACTTTGTCTCTTGAACTTTGACCGTTGCAGGGAATGATAGCGGCATGAACTTTTTGGTTACCGGCGGCGCGGGGTTTATCGGGTCGCACGTGTGCGAGCGCCTTTTGCTCGCGGGCCACGCGGTTTGGACGATTGACGATCTCAATACTTTTTACCACCCGGCCATCAAGGAACAAAATCTCGCGGAATTGAAAGCGCTGGGCAAACCGTTCACTTTCATCAAGGCGGATTTGTGCGATGCCCCAGCATTGCGAAATTTATTCGCGCAAGTGCGATTCGACCAGGTCATCCATCTCGCCGCGCGCGCCGGTGTGCGTCCGAGCCTTGAGGAACCGGAACTGTTCCAACAAGTCAACGTGGGCGGCACGATTCATCTATTGGAAGCCGCGCGGCGCAATGGCGTGAAGAAAGTGGTTTTGGCGTCCTCATCGTCCGTGTATGGCGTGAACGCCAAGGTTCCGTTCGCGGAAAATGATCCTGTGTTTTCCGCCATCTCGCCCTACGCCGCCACCAAGCTCGCCTGCGAATCGCTCGGCCATGTGTATCATCACATCTACGGCATGGACGTCGCGATGCTTCGCTTTTTCACCGTGTACGGCCCGCGCCAGCGTCCCGACCTCGCCATCCACAAATTCGCAAAGCTCATCTCCGACGGCAAACCCATTCCCGTTTTCGGCGATGGCTCAACCGCGCGCGATTATACTTATGTAACGGACATCGTGGACGGCGTCATCGCCTGCACCGAACGTAAATTCGGCTATGAAATCTTTAACCTGGGCGAATCCCAAACGGTGACATTGCAGCGGTTGATCGAATTACTCGAGTCCGCCATCGGCAAAAAAGCGATCATCGAGCGTTTGCCCGCGCAGGCGGGCGACGTGCCGATTACCTACGCGGACATCTCGAAATCACGCACAAAATTGGGCTACGCACCGCGCGTGAAAATTGAAGAGGGCATTCCGTTGTTCGTCGAGTGGTTCCGCAAAAATGCGCGGGGAGCATAGTCGCCCTATGGATTGGTGGGGACTCCGATCAACACACGTGAGGGACGTGCGTGCTTCCCGGGAAAACTGCGCCTCGCTTCCCTTAAACCTTCAGCCGATTTCAGCTATTCTGCTTTTAGAACAGTCCAAGCGCACCAACGTAAAGTAAAATCACATTTGCCACTTGACCCCGCGCAAAGGCAATACACATTGTCCGCATGTTAAACGCGAATAGATTGACCGTGCCGCGCCCGGGAGAAACTTTTTCTTCAGCGCGCGCCTAGTTGCCCTTCGCCTTAACCTTTCGCCGAATGTCGCATCCCACACACAACCGGACCTTAATCATCCTTATCCTGGGCGCGCTGTCCACCATCAGCCCGTTCGCCATAGATATGTATCTGCCCGCGTTTCCGCAAATCGCGGCGGCGCTGGACACAAACACGGCGCGGATTTCGCTTTCCATCGCGAGTTATTTCGCCGGGCTGGCCGTCGGGCAATTTTTCTACGGTCCATTGCTGGATCGCTTTGGACGCAAGCCTCCCTTGTATGCGGGTCTCGTGCTGTTCATCGTCGCCTCGATCCTCTGCATTTTCTCGCGGTCGGTTGCGTGGCTCGTGACGATGCGTTTTGTGCAGGCGCTGGGCGGATGCGCGGCACAAGTCGCCTCGATGGCGATGGTGCGCGACTTTTTTCCCGTGCGCGAAACCGCCAAAATTATTTCGCTGCTCATCCTGATCATTGGTGTTTCACCGCTGCTTGCGCCTACGGTCGGCGGATTTCTTTCCACGCATCTTGGCTGGCAATGGGTGTTTATCATTCTCAGCGTCGTGGTATGCCTGAACATGGCCGCTGTTTTCTGGCTGCTGCCTGACGGCCATAAACCGGACACGAGCGTTTCGCTCAAATTTGTGCCGATCATCCGCAACTTTCTCGACGTCCTGCGCGAACCGCAGTTCACCACTTATGCGCTTTCAGGCGCGTTCGCATTTTCCGGCCTGCTGGTTTATGTCGCCGGCTCGCCCATTATTTTCATGGAAGTTTTCAAGGTGAGTCCGGGAATGTTCGGCGGCATTTTCGCCGGCTTAAGTGTTGGATTCATCGGCAGCAATCAAGTGAATGTGCTGCTGCTGCGCAAATTCACCAGCGTGCAAATCTTTCGAGGAGCGTTGCTCGTGGAATGCCCGGCGGCGCTGCTCTTTTTGGTCGGGACACATTTCGGCTGGTTCGGTTTGCCGTCCACGCTGGTGTTGCTGTTCATCGCGCTCTCCTGCCTCGGACTTGCGTATCCCAATGCCGCCGCCCTCGCCCTCGCGCCGTTCACGCGCAACATCGGCAGCGCTTCAGCCATGCTTGGCTTCCTGCAAATCGGCGTGTCCGGGCTGGCTTCGGCGAGCATCGGCATTTTTGATTCCCACGACATGCTGCCGGTGACGATCATTCTTGCGGCAACCTCATGGATCGGCTTTGCGATCCTGGTGATCGGCAACCGCAGCATCCCGCGTTTGCGCTTCATGGAAGAAGAAGGCGCTACGCCGATTGCGCACTGACGGGGCAACCTTTATTTAACCGCGGAGATGCGGAGATGCGGAGAGGGAAAACCGGATTACTCCAAGACAAGAGTGCGAACGCGGTTTTGATATTTGATCGTCACCGTCGAAGAAGTGATGTCCAGGATTAGGAGCTGGCCGAGGCGTTGATTCGGTTCGACGCGCTGGCCGTTGATGATCGCAGAAGGATGGTTCACCGAATAAAAAATCCCCTGCAACTTTACGTCCAGCGGATCGGCCGGAGCCTTGGCAACAACCGGTGCGAGCGCAGGCGCGGGAGCCGGAGCTTCCGGCCCTTTTACGATGAGTGGCGCAGGTGTAGAGGCTGGTTTTGGAACTGCAACCGGCGATGCCGCCGTGCTCGGGACAACCGGGGCAGGAGTGGACCGGGCGGAAACGATTTCGGACGGACTGGTGAATAATTTAAACGAGAGCCATCCAAGGACGGCCAGCACCGCGATGGCACCGGCAGCGCCATAAACCCATTCATTGGCGAAAAATCCTTTGGCGCTTTCGACGGACTGTTCTCCGGCGGGCGAACCATTCTTTTCGACCACTGGCAGCCTGGTTGTGGCTTTTGCGGCGATGGGCTTGGGACGCGAGGCGGCGTCGGGGCGGCTGAAATCGCGCTTCGCCACGGCCGCGCGCCAATCCGGGATGAAATCCAGCACGCCGACTTCCGCCAAATATTCCTCGTTCAGTTTGGAAACGACAAAACCTTCGGCGTCCGGCGTGAGTTCGCGCTCAAGGGCATTGGCCACGTGAACGGCAGTGAGAGCGGTGAAATTTTTATTCGCGCTGCGGCTGGGGTTGTGGTGCAGCGCGGCGACTTCGAGCAAGTCCAGCGGCATGCCCCAAAGGCCCAGCAGATACGCGCCGATTTCTCCGTGCGACGCGCCGAAAATTTCTTTTTCGACTTCCGGCAACGCGAGTTCCTGCTTGCGCGCCAGCGATTGCGCGCCGCGATATTGCTCGTCGAAATTCGCGGCCAGCACAACCTTGCCGATGTCATGCATCAGGCCGGCGGTGAAAGCCATTTCCGCAAGGGCGGGATTGTCCGTGGACCACAAAGCGATTTGCTTCGCGGTGCGCGCGACTTCCGTGCTGTGACGCCACAAACGGTCAATCGAGAAATAGACGGGCTTCACCTTGTCATATTGGCTCAGCAGCTTGATCGCCATCACCATCGAACTGACCGTTTCAAAACCGAGAATGCCGACCGCCTCGGTCGGGCTCGTGATCTTGCGGGACAATCCGAAACACGCCGAGTTGAGCACTTGCAGAAGTTTGGTGGTCATCGCCATGTCTTTGGCGATGAGCGCGCCGACCTGTTCGGTGCTGGCGTCCGGCGAGCGCAACACTGCCTGCACTTCGAGATACAGCGAGGGAATGGTCGGCAGCGTGCGGATGCGCCCGACCAATTCGCGGATGCTCGTCTTGGGAACCCATTCTTCCAGCGCGAGCGCGCCCTCGATGGAATTTCTGACGATGGTGCTTTCGAGCGGTTTGCCGATAAATTGATGCGTGCCGAGGACTTGCTTGACCATGCGTTCGCGGTCGGCTTCGAGCGCGAGGATAAAACGGATCGTCTTGGGATAAGCGGACTGGATGCGATTCAACAACTCCGCGCCGTCCATCTCACCCAGGTCGAGATCGGCGACGACGACATCACACGAGTGCTTCTCCATTTCGGAGAGCGCCTCATTGCCGTTGGCGACAGAAATGACTTCCCATGCCTCACCCAGCGCGGCCTGGAATTGACCCGGCGCCTGCGAATCGGCATCCGCCAACAGAATCCGTTTTTTGTGCATAACCGGCAAACCACGACCGTCCACCCGCGAGACACAACCGGCCCGGTAATTCTCCCAAAAACCCGGGACACCCGGCCACAAACGCGGCACATTCCAAGGGTGCTATCGGCACGGGCGGCTTGAACTTGAGGAAAATGTGCAGCTATGTTTGGTCGCGGTTATTCTCCAGAAATGCACCCCTCTCCCGCGCAGGCGAAGATCAATGAATTATCGCGGAGAAGTTCAAACTTAAACGGGTTACGACTTCTTCGTGCAAGCCAGTCATCTCATTGCTGAGGGTCATGAGATAGTGGGAGCGCTCGCTATTGGAATCGTTTTCAGCGGCAACTTTTGCGAGGTGAGACGCATAGTTAAGCGCTTCCACCTGGGTCAACAACAGAGTGAACTCCAGGCGATCGTGCGATTGATGCAACAGCTCGTGTTCCTTATCTTTGCTGATGGCGTCACGGGTTTTGACTTCGCCGGGAGGCAGCAGATAATCCTTGAGCCGCAGACTGGGATCTTCGCGGGCAAACTCGTCCAGTTGTTTTTCGCCCGCGCGGGCTGCGGCGGCGACGCGGTTGAGCAGGTTTTTCAAATCTTTATTTTCGGCTTTGATGAAGCGGAGTTTGCTGATGTCTTTTTCGTCGCCGAATAACTGGTGCAGCAGACTGTAAGCGTTATTGCGAGTGAAGTCGGAAGCGTTGGTTTGAAGCGGTGGACGGTCCGGGGTTGACTGGCAGCCGGTGAGGAAACCGCCGGCGAGCGGCGCGAGGACGAGAATCAAAAGGGAAAATTTCACGAAGCTAAATAAACAACTGGCGCGGCGGACGGATAGAATTTGAGTAAACAATCGCCCGGACGCCACGCCATGATGTTCAAATTATTCTCCCCGGCGGCTGAGCAAGAAACCAACCAGTGCGCCTACGCCAAAGGCGATGCCGGCGGCGCGATAGGGGTTTTCCCGAACTAATTTGTCGGCGGCTTTGGCGCTTTGAATCGCCTGTTTTTGCATCGTGTCATAAGTTTTCCGGGCGGACTCAAGGACCGACACTACTTGGTCGTGGGTTTGCTCGACTTTTTCTTCGGCTGCCTGGGCGGCCGCGTCAATAAGCGCGCGAGTGTCGTCAGTGAGGTTATCTCCAATGCGATTTATTTCGTTCATAGTATTTTTGTTTTTTGAGGTTAAAGCAGTTTTAGAATATGGCTTAAGGTCTCCGTCCTTGTATCAGGCGGACTAAAATAATCACGATGGCAACTACCAGGAGGATATGAATAAAGCCACCCATCGTATAAGACGATACCAGGCCGAGCAGCCAAAGGATGATCAGGATAATGGCTATGGTTTCTAACATAGTCCCTATGGGTTGGCTCAACGGGCCGGTTTAAGTGACAAAGCTCCTCCGACTATCAAGCTAGCCACGCCACCGAGAAGCATCCAAATGGATTTATCCGTGGGTGAACCGGTGAAGAAGCGCGAGAAATCCGAGCCGACCGAATTCGAGGCATTAATGCCAAAGGCGAGCAAAATAATTCCGAGCACAAGCAGCGCGATGCCGATGGGTCTAGTCATAATAGCTGGGGGTTGATGGTTATTTGCCAAACATTTTGGCAACGATGAAAATAAGGATGGCTCCGCCGAGTCCACCGCCGGCAAGGAGATAAACGAGCGAATAACCGATAGCGGCGAACATCGGAGCGATAGCTAAAAATGGCATGATCATATTAGTAGGTTAGTTAATTGTTTAAGGCTCATTATTTTGTTTGCTGATTACCCATAAGCTTTAGATGTGCCGGGTCGAAAAAAGTAAAAGAGCCTTGATTGTCAATAGTTTAGGGTTTGGATAATTTTTGAAAGAGGCGCAATTTGCGGAGTGGTAGAAACGGGATTCGCATTTTGCGACAAAGTGAATCCTCAAATTCAAAGCTAAAAGGGGAGTAAAATTCATCAAAACGCTCGCGAATTGCGCCTTAATGATTTGCGGTTGGGACAAATTGCAATGGACGCTGATCAATCAGGTGTTCGCAAGATGTTGCAAGTCAGATTGCTACTGCTAAGCGGCACACTGGCACTCCAACAGCTAATACAAGTGAACGATTGTCCGCATGCGGGAATCCAATTTGAATATGATGATAAAAAAAATCAGTGTGGTTGGTTTCGTAATCGCGATTGCCGGGGGAACTTTTTCTGTCACCGCCCAGCCAATTGCCACCGATGAAACACCTCGCGAGAATCTGTCAGCGCAAAATCTTCATTATCATCTTGGCACTCTCGAAAAAGTAAACAAGGTCATCGGCACCGAAGTCCGGGATGCGAATAACCAAAAACTCGGCAAGATTAAAGACTTGGCGATTGATCTGCAAAACGGGCGCATTGTGGAGGTAATTGTCGCCACGGGCGGCGTGCTGGGAATTGATGAGCAATTAATCGCCGTGCCGCCGCAGGAGTTTTCCCGAAATCCAGCCGGAAAAGGCTTCCAACTCAATCTCGATCACGCCCAATTCGCCGCCGCTCCGCGATTCAAGATGTCCGAGTGGGAATCGAATGTTCACGAGGCGAATGTCGCGGAAGTTTATCGCTATTATAGTGAGCGGCCTTACTTCAATGCTGAAGCCAATGGCTCATATATTACTCCAGCCAATCATGTGGACAAAACCGAACACGCGACCGGGGCGACCGATTCCGATCAAGTCGTCGCTGCGCCACCTGCGATTTATGCCATGCCCGCCCGAATGGGCGATGTCCAGCGCGCGAGCAAATTGCTGGATGCGACTACGCGCAACCCGCAAAACGAAAAACTCGGCAAGCTCGAAAACCTGGTGGTGGATTTGCCGGCGGGACGCGTCTTGGAAGTCATCGTGGCTTCCGGTGGATTTTTAGGTCTCGGCGATTCATTGAGCGCCGTCCCGCCGCAATCGTTTCATCCCGGCATTTATCCCGATACTTTGACCCTCGACACGACGCGGCAAATATTTTCCACCGCGCCGCATTTCAAACCGGATCAATGGCAGGTCAGCGATCCGCAACAGGTCGAGGCAGTTTATCACGCCTATCATGTCGAGCCGTATTTTGAAACCGCGGCTGACAATACCGCGCAGAATGTCCGCGACCGCGACGCCGGGGCGTTGACGCCATTAAGCCAAGGCACTTCGCCAGCGGATGTGAAGCTTACGCGAGACATCCGCAAACGGATCATCGGCACGCACGGCCTTTCCGCCGATGCGCGCAACGTAAAAGTGATCACGCGCGATGGACACGTGACTTTGAGAGGCCCCGTCAACAGCGAGGATGAGAAACATCAAATCGGCGACATCGCAGCGAAGGCGGCTTCGCCCGCGAACGTGGACAACCAATTGGAAGTCTCCAATCCCTCTCCCACAAGTTCAGTCAAATAAACCACAACCAAAAAAAGGAAAGTTATATGTCAACGAAATCTGTATTCTGCATCGCAACGACCCGCAGCCAGGCTGACCTCATCGTCAACCGCCTGCAAAGCTCGGGCTTCTCCAACAACGATATCTCCGTCCTGTTTCCCGACAAGGAAACCACCCGCGATTTCGCGCACGAAAAGAATACCAAGGCTCCTGAAGGCATCGCGACTGGCGCGGGCACGGGCGGCGTGGTCGGCGGCGCGCTGGGCTGGCTCGCGGGCATCGGCATGCTGGCGATCCCGGGCGTCGGGCCGTTCATCGCGGCGGGTCCCATCATGGCGGCTTTGAGCGGCGCGGCAGTCGGCGCGACGGTCGGCGGCATTGCCGGCGGCTTGATCGGTTTGGGCATTCCCGAACTCGAAGCCAAGCGTTATGAAGGCAAAGTGAAAGCCGGCAATATTCTGCTCTCGGTCCATACGGAGAATTCGGACGAGATCAAGGCGGCGGAAAAAATCTTCCAGAACGCCGGAGCCCAGGACATTTGCACGACCGGCGAATCCACCCCGCCGAAAAAAGCGGCGAAGACGGATCACGTGGTCGGCGCGTAAGAATTCTTATCAGCAAAACTCCCGCGACTGGAAACAGCGCGGGAGTTTTTTGTTTTTGGGAAACCAAGTTAAACCGCGGAGGCGCGGAGGCGCGGAGGTCCTTGCGGACGGCCACTGGGAGAAAGACCAAAGTGAATTTGTTTTACAAAAGCAATCGGCTTTTTTTGCAATTACTTCTTTGTTCCGAATCAGTGTTGCTTTGTAGAAATCATGATGACATCAAAATGGAGATGGGAAATGTGTTCGGCGAGACGCCAAACACTGCACGCGGGACGCGTGCGCTCCCCAAAACCCACTTCAGTTTCATCCTTGGGCGAATTGAGAACTCCATGTTTTCTACAAAGCAAATCAGTGTTTAGATCCGTGTTCCATCCGTGGCTTATATTCTCATTTCCGTCCTCCGCGCCTCCGCGTCTCCGCGGTTCAAACTTGGCTTACGATTTCTTCGTTGCGTTTGCGGGGAAGGTGTAGCAGGTTGCTCGCGTATGTTTCGCAGTGTGTCACATGCGGGTCTTGCCGAAAGTTGAATCCATGCTGCCGCCACCCCTCATTCAATTCGGCATCGAAACGGAAATTGGAATCGCCCGCGATGGCAACGACGATCTCGATGTGGTGGCCGAATCCATTGCGCTGGTGCGCAGCATGGCCGAGCCGGGCGTGTTGATGCGGTGGGACTATGGCAGCGAAGATCCGCACGCCGACATGCGCGGGTTTCACGTCCAGGAATTGCGGCAGGACACGGACGAGGCAAATTATTACGCCGAAGATTCGCAGCGCGAACTTTCCTACGTCGAAATCAAAAGCGATTTTGTCCTCGGCAACGGCGCGCGTTTCTATAACGACCATGCGCATCCCGAATACTGCACGCCGGAGTGCAGCACGCTCGATGAATTGCTCGCGCAGGACCGCGCCGGTGAGCGGATTCTCATGGCGTGCGCGCAACAGCTCACCGCGCGACTTGGCAGCGCCGTCCGGCTCTATAAAAACAACACGGACTTTCGCGGGCACAGCTACGGTTGCCACGAAAATTATTTGCTGCCGCGTTCGCTGCCTTGGGGACAGTTGGCGCAAGGCATCCAGGCGTTTTTAGTCACGCGGCAGATTTTTGCGGGCGCGGGGAAATTTGCGATTGAGGAGGAAGATCGTTTTGTTTCGCCGCAATTTCAGATCTCGCAGCGCAGTGATTTTTTCAGCGAATTGCAAAGCGTGGACACGATGCAGCGGCGGCCCATCGTCAACACGCGCGACGAACCGCACGCGAACCCGCGGCTCTATCGCCGGTTCCACGTCATCATCGGCGATGCCAATATGTCGCCGTTTTCGACGCGCTTGAAAGTCGGCACGACGGCGTTGGTGCTGGAAGCGCTGGCGCGCGATCCGCAGCGTTCGTGGCCGAAATTAGCGGAGCCGTTGGTGGCGTTGCGCGCCATTTCCCGCGATCCAAAATTTCGCTGGGAGGTGAAATCGTTAGGCGGGCGCAAAACGACGGCGCTCGAAATCCAGCGCGAATATCTGGCGGTGGTGAAATCGGTTTGCGATTTGTCCACGCCGTGCAAGCTTGCGCTCGTCGCGGAATGGGAAGCGGTGCTCAACGATTTGGCGCGCGACGTGATGCTTTGCCGCAATCGCCTCGATTGGGTGGCGAAAATGGCGCTGGTGCGGGAGTTTCAGGAATCGCAGAACATCGCCGAAGACGATCCGTGGTTGCAAAGTTTGGATTTGGAATATCACCGGCTGGATTTGGCGGAAGGTTTGTATTTTGGCCTCGAGCAAAGTGGCGCGATGCTGGGCGTGCCCGATGAGGTGGCGGTGCGGCGGGCGATGCGTGAACCACCGATGACAACGCGCGCGCTGGTTCGCGGCAAGTGCATCCAAAAATTTCCGGCGGCGGTGGCGTCGGCGCAGTGGGACCATATTACGTTGCAAGCGGACGGCGAGCGGGTAAAAATTTCTTTGCTGGATTTGTTCGCGCCCGAAGAAATTTTGCGTTATGGTAAAGCCATTGACGAGGCGCATTCGCCGGAGGATTTGCGAATGCTGAAATGAATGCGATATTCATCTGAAAATTAAATTTATGCCAGACCAAGCACAAAAAACACGGCCCGTAGGCCCGGGTGGCCCCAGCGGTGGTGGCGATGGCCCCAGCGCGCCGAAAGTGGATAAACCCAACACGGACGAGTTGCTCAAGCGGATGCGCAAAGTGGATCCTGACCAGGCCAAGCGCTATCGCCAACGCACGGGCCAATGAGCAGCGAGACGCCGATGGCCGGGGATTTTTTGTCCCTGCTCGCCGCCCAAAAGCTCGCGCCATGGCGCGGAGAAACCGCCGCCCATAATGGCGCGCCCGTGCAGACGCAGGCGACGACGGTTTTCGCTTTTCATTTTGCCGAAGGAGTTTTGATGGCGGGCGACCGCCGCGCGACGGCTGGGAACATTATCGTCACCGACCGCGTGGATAAGGTCATCGAGATTGACGCGAATTCATTGCTGGCGATTGCGGGGGTGCCGGCGACGGCGTTCGAGATGGCGCGCGTGTTGCAGACTTCGTTTGAATATTATCGCCGCAGCCAATTACAATCGTTGAGCCTGCCGGCAAAGGTGCGCGCTCTCGCGCGTTTGTTGCGTGAAAATTTGCCGATGACCATGCAAGGCGTGGGGGTGGTCGTGCCGTTGTTCGCGAGCCTTGATCAATCGGTTTCGCCGGCCAAGCCGCAGATTTATTTTTACGATCCGCTGGGCGCGCAATTCCAGGCGGCGGACCATGTCGCCTCCGGTTCGGGCTCGGGAACGATCCGCAGCATCATGAGTTTTCAGGAGCAATACGGTTCACCGAAACCTTCGCAAATGAAATTGGCCGAGGCGGTGAAATTCGCGTTGCGGTTGCTGATGACGGCGTCGGAGTTCGATTCAGCCACCGGCGGCGTGAACCCGGCGACGCAAACCTACGCGACCATTCGCGTTCTGCGCAGCACCGGCGTGGAAGCTGTGACTGACGCGCAGCAGGCAGAAATTTTAAAGCGTCCATGAACATGGCAGCGAACGTAAAATGGAAAGCAGAAGCAGCGCATGACTGAAGAACCCTATCGTTGGCTGGAAGCAGTGGGCAATCGCCGCGAGTATGTGCGCGAGCAGTTGAAAGGCGGCTCGCCCGCGCTGGCGGCCAGCCTGGCGGATGGAATTTTATTGCTGGGCGTGGGCGGCGGGCAATCGAAGGTGTTTGAATTATTCGATCGCCATGCGCTCGCGGGGCTCGGGCATCCGGCGGACATCGAAAAAATCCGGCAGGCGGCGATTGACGCGGCACACACGGAGGCCTTTACGCGCGCGCCTGAAGACGTGAGCTTGCGGCGGCTCGTGAGTTTTGGTTTGAGCCCGCAGTTAAAGACGAATTTCGAACAGATTTTTACCGCGCCATTTTTGGTCGAACTGTTGCTCGCGGAAGTGGGTTCGGAACCGGCGAAGGATTTGTTGTTGCGCCTGCATTTTGACGGGGCGTTTCAATTTCAAAACGGTGGAGTCATCGTCGCAGCCAGCCAAGCCGAGCCGGAAGCGGAAGCGAAGGCGTGGCTCGCGAAAATGATCGGCGAAAAAACCGATCGCAAGGCGGCGGCGGATTTGTTGCTGCAAGCGTGGTGGTGCCTCAAGGAAAATAAAAATTTTGGCGACGCCATCCCGAAGGAAGCCGAGCGGCAAGCCGGCTGGCGCGACGCGACGCGCGAGCGCGTGGTGGAAATTGGCTGGCTTGCGCGGCACACATCGCAGCGCGCGCAGTATGAAAGTTTGACGCTGGCACAGTTGGGATTGTAAGCGCGACAACGCGCGTTCGGTTCCGGCGGTGCGGTGGGAAGTGAAGAGTTTTTATGAATCGCATTGTTGGATTGGAAACCGAATACGGCTGCCTGACGAATACGCCGGCGGGTTCGTTCATCGCGGTCGAACGCGTGCGCGATTGGATTTTTGGACGGGAGGAATACGGGCTCATTGATGTGCATCATCGCGATTGGGACGAGCCGCCCGGCAATGGCGGATTTCTCTTCAATGGCGGGCGCGTCTATATTGACATGGGCCATCTCGAATACTGCACGCCCGAATGCGTTTCGCTGCTCGACATTTTAAAATACGATCGCGCCGGTGACGCGCTGGCCATGCGCGCGGTGAAGGCGCTCGGTCTCGCGGGCGAGGTCAGTTTCATCCGCAATAATATTGATCACTACACCGGCGCGACATTTGGCTGCCACGAAAATTATCTCGTGCGCCGGTCCGCGCCGCTCACCGAAACCAACGTCCTGTCGCTGTTGACGTTTTTAACCTTGCGGCTGCTCTTCACCGGCGCGGGCCGTGTCGGGACCACGCTCGCGGCCGAGTGGCGCGGCGAAGTCAGCCGTCCGGGAACCGATGGCGGTTTCCAGATGAGCCAGCGCGCGGATTACATCAACAACGACCTTTACGAATGGGTGCAGTTCAATCGCTCGATCATCAACACGCGCGACGAACCCCTGGGTGACCCGCGCAAATATCGCCGCCTGCATTTGCTTCATGGCGACACTAATGTTTTGCCCGCGACGCTGCTGCTGAAAGTCGGCACGACCTCGCTGATGCTCGATCTGCTGGAGATCAATCATCTGCCGAAGCTGGTTTTGGCCGACGCGGTGAAAACTTTTCGCGCGTTGTCGCACCAGACCGAAGGCCCGTGGGAAGTGCGGCTGGCGGACGGGCGCAGCGTGGATGCGGTGGACCTGCTCGAGAAATTTTTCAGCGCGGCATTTTCGGAATTTCATGGCCGCGATACTGAGACGGACATCCTGCTCGACGTGTGGGGTTCGACGTTGAAGGCGCTGAAGACCGAGCCGCAGGCGTTGATCGGCAAGGTGGATTGGATCACGAAACTGTGGCTGCTGCGCAAATTCATGGAACAGGAAAAGCTTGAGTGGGACGACCCGTGGCTCAAGGCGCAGGACCTGGAATTCCATCATATTGACCCGGCGCGAAGCCTGGGCCTGGCGATGTGCCAGCCGCCGCCCGCGTGGGAACTCTCCGCCAAAACCATCGAGACCTCCGTAATGGAACCGCCCGCGAACACCCGCGCGCTGGCCCGCTCGCGCGTGATGCAACTGCTCAAGGAATTCGCGCCGCCGTATTCGATTGATTGGGAAATCGTCGGCGTGGAAGGAATCAATTCGCTAAATCTGCTGAACCCGTTTGATCCATCGCCACCGGAATTAAAATCATGGCAGGCAGAATTTCACGCCGCGATGAAAGCGGGCGGCGCGGGGAAGAAGAAGTAAAGCGCCTCCGAAAGCCTCGAGTTTTTGAGTTGGTTCTGGGAATAAATTTCCGGAAAAACCCTTCCGTCCGCGAAGTTCCCATTTGAGCGGCCACACGAAATTCACCATTTCGTAACTTAACCCACACACAACTGTAACAATCGCGCCGCAGCATTTCGGCGCATCTCAGGAAGAAACTATGAATAAAAACATTATCAAGAAGGCCCTGCTGCCAACGGTAGCTTGCGGCACATTGCTCGCCACGGCGTCCACCTACGCCCAAACCACCATCGCCGATTGGACCTTTGAAAATATCACGGCGGGGACTACGATGGTGCTCAATCCGGCTGCGGCGGTCAATAACTCGGCGGGCACGCCGGCGGCGGTTTCGCTCGGCATGGATAATACCTACGGCACGCCGACTTCCAGCATGGCTATTCCTGACGTGATCGCCTCGACCGGCAGTTCGACCGGCGCCGGAAATGAATGGCGCGTGCGCGGCGGCCCAGTCGCTACCGGCAAGGCCAACGGCTGGTCCTCGCTGGCGCCCATCGGCACGCAAGGCGCAGAATTCGATGTCAGCACCGTCGGTTTCAGCAATATCCAATTGACGTTCGATCTCGAAACCACTTCCGCCGCCGAAGCGAACCTCACGGTGCTTTACACGACGGATGGCATGACCTGGAACAATGCCACCATCATTTCCCTGGACAGCGGCGCGACGATCAAGAACAACACCTCAAGCGCGAACACCGTCATGGGAAGTTATATTACCATGAACGCGAATGGGTTTGTGGACGGCATCACGGTGGACTTCGGTGGAATCACCGCGGCGAATAATGACGCGAGTTTCGGAGTGCGCATCGTGAATGCCTCGACCGGCGCGGATGATTTGAACGGTTCCGGCACCGCCTATAACAATTCTTCCGGCAACTGGCGTTATGACAACGTGGCTTTCTCCACGCCGGAACCGACGATACTTGCTTTGACGGGTTTGGGTTTGGCCGGCCTCTTCGGCTTCCGCCGCAAGTTCGCGCAGAAGTAAAAAATTACGCGACGGGCAGGGTGAAAAAAAATGTGGCACCCTGCCCGAGTTCGCTTTTGACCCACACTTCACCGCCGTGCGCCTGCACGATGTGTTTCACAATGGCCAACCCAAGACCGGTGCCGCCCGTGTCCCGCGAGCGGGCGCGATCCACGCGATAGAATCGTTCAAAGATCCTCTCACGCGACTCAGTGGGAATGCCCGGGCCGTCGTCCGTAACCCAAAGTTCAACGATATTTGAGCCGTTAACTTGTCCGCCGACGGTCACGTTGCCATCCGAGCGGCCATATTTGATGGCGTTTTCGACGAGGTTGAACAACACCTGTTGCAGACGGTCAGTATCCGCGCGCGCGGGAAGTTCGGCGGGCAGCTTATTTATGAGTGTTACTTTTTTGCTCGCCGCGCGTGCCTGCAAATCCTCGATGACGTGGTCCACCTCTTCCCGCAAATCCACCTGATGCAGGTTCATCACGATCTGGCCGCTTTCGAGCCGTGAAATGGTGAGCAAATCCTCGATCAAATAGGTGAGGCGGTCGGTGTGTTTTTCAATCGTGCGGAGAAAACGCGTGGCCAGATCGGGATCATCTTTCGCGCCATCGAGCAACGTCTCCACGAAGCCCTTGATGAGCGAAAGCGGCGTGCGCAATTCATGGCTGACGTTGGCCACGAATTCCTGGCGCGTGCTTTCGAGTTGCTTGATGCGCGTCAAATCGTGAAACACCAAAATGGAACCGTGCTGCACATTTCCCCGGTCAAACACGGCGGCGGCGTTCACTTCCAGCCAGCGCCCGTTGACGCCGGGCAGTTGCAGTTCCTGTCCCTGCACGATGGGTTCCTGCGCCAGTCGGCGGGTGATTTCCGCCAATTCCTGCAAGCGGAAAGTTTCCATGATGGTTTGCCCGCGCACCTCGGACTTGAGCCCGAAAAAATCCTGAAGCGAACGATTGACGAGTTGCACCCGGCCGTCCTTGTCGAGAATGAGCACGCCCTCGGCCATGCTGTTGAACAACGCCTGCTGCTCGGCTTCGGTTTGCGCGGCTTCCTCGAAATGGCGTTGCTGAAGATTTTCGAGGGATTTTTTTTCGCGCGCCTGGTCTGCCTGCAAACGGTCGTAGCGCCCCTGCCACCAGCGATGCAAGGCGACCATGCCCACGACTAAAATGACGATCAGCAAGTAGGCCATGGCGAGGATGGAGCGCCGGCGGGTTAGCGCGTCACTCTTCGATAAAGCGATAGCCCACGCCGCGCACGGTATCCAGATACTTCGCGGCGGGCCCAAGTTTTTCGCGGAGTCGGCGCATGTGCGTGTCCACAGTGCGCGTATCAATCAGATTATCGTATTCCCAAACGTCCTGAAGGAGCTGCTCGCGGGATTGCACGCGGCCGCGACGCTGGGCGAGGATGGTAAGCAGTTTAAATTCAGTCGCCGTGAGGTCCACCGCGCGGCCTTTCACACTGGCTTGATGGCGGGGAATGTCGAGGGCCAATTCCTTCAAAACAATTTCGTCCTCTTTGCCGCCCGCGGCCGGGCCGGTGCGCAACAGGCGTTTCACGCGCAGGACGAGTTCGCGCGGGCTGAATGGCTTGGTGACGTAATCATCCGCACCCAATTCCAACCCCAGCACGCGGTCAATCTCCGCCGCCTTGGCGGTGAGCATGATGATGGGAATGGCGGAGACGCGTGCGTCACGCCGCAAAATTTTGCAGACTTCGAGCCCGTCCACTTCGGGGAGCATGACATCGAGAACGATGAGGTCGGGCAGGAGGGCGCGGGCTTTTTTAAGGGCTTCATCGCCGTCGGCGGCGGTGGCGACATCGTAACCCGCCGATTTCAAGTTGAACTTGATCAGTTCAATCGCATCCGGCTCGTCATCCACTACTAAGATTTTAGGCATCACTCTCGCTCTGAGTATCACGTGCCACAGGATACTACAAGGTCGGTCAGGTGACAACGAAGTTACGGTTCGGTGACGCGGGTATTTAAAAACAGGAAGAGGCTGTCAATCAGCCACATCTGCGTGACCTCAAGCAGTTGCCATGTCGGCAGCGAAACTGGGAAACTGATTCAATCCGAGCCAGTAGGCCTTGAATTTGGCCAGCACGGACACCATGCCTTCCGCGCTACGCGGTTTGACTAGGTAGGAATTGGCCCGCAGGTCAAAGGCATCGTTGATGTCCTGCTCCTGATTGGAAGACGTGAGGAAAATCACGACGAGCCGGCGGAGGACAGGGTCATTGCGGATGACCGATAAAGTTTCGAGGCCGTTCATGCGCGGCATTTTGATATCGAGCAATACCAGCGCGGGAAATGGATGCGCGGCGCGATCGGCATAGCGGCCTTCGCCCTTGAGATAAGCGATGGCCTGTTCGCCATCGGGCACGACCCGCAATGGATTCGGCATCCCCGCCTTGCGAAGCGCCCGCTCCAAAAGAAAGGCATCGTCCTCGTTATCCTCGGCTAAAAGTATCGGCAGATGATCCATGTGATTGCGATCCAAGACTGGCAATACTCGCATTGAAGCTTGTCAACCGCAAGCGGCCCGTTGCCAGTCGTTTCCCTACAAGCGTGTAAGACGGCGCAAAGCGATGAAAGGTTACGTCAACGGTTGCGGTCGAGAAAATCGGCGATGTGCAGCGCCTCAACCGGCGCACCCGCCGCGCGCAGCCCGGCGCGAATTTGCAGCAGGCAACCGGGATTGGTCGTCACCACGATTTGCGCGCCGGTCTTGAGGATGTTTTCGATCTTGCGCCGTTGCAGGCGTGCGGCCATTTCCGGTTCAGTCAAATTATAACTGCCCGCACTGCCGCAACAGACATCGGACTCGGGCAACTCGACAAAGTTTTTGCCGACGAGGGCGCGGATTAATTCCCGCGGCGGCTTGATGATGTGCTGCGGATGCGCCAGATGACAGGCGTCGTGATAAGTCACTTTAGCTGCCGATGATTCACTCGACGGCGGGCTGTTTACCTGCGCGGCGGCGAGCACTTCAGTCAGGTCGCGGACGCGCGCGCTGAATTGTTTTGCGCGTTCGGCCCATTTCGGATCGTCACGCAGAAGCTGGCCGTATTCCTTGAGCGTGGAGCCGCAACCGGCGGCGTTGATGACGATGGTCTCCAAATTTGCGCGTTCAAACACTTCGATGTTATGCCGTGCGCAATCACGGGCCATTTCCAACTGCCCGCTGTGCGCATACAACGCGCCGCAACAGCCCTGCCCACGCGGGGTCACGACCTCGTAGCCCGCACGATTGAGCAGGCGCACACTTGCGGCGTTGGTATCGCCAAACAAAACGCTCATGACGCAACCGCTGATGAAACCGGTGCGGCCCTTTGGCGGCGCGGTCGCGGGAGAAACTTCCGGCAGCGGCGTCGCGCTCGGATGCTCCGGGACCAACGCCATCGTTTCACGCGCGAATTTCGGCAAAAGTTTTTCGAGTCCTAGCGCGCGAATGATTTTCACCGGCAGCAGCGCCAGTTTCATGCGGGAGGGAAATGGAAAAACTTTTTCAATCGCGATGCGTCGGAGAAAGGTTTGCCACGGCGAACGGCGGTGATGTTTCTCGATATGATCGCGCGTGTGTTCAAGCAAGTCGCCGTATTGGACGCCGCTGGGGCAAACGGCTTCACAGGCGCGGCAACCGAGACACAGGTCGAGATGGCGGACGGCGGTATCGCCGAGCGGAAGGCGCCCGTCCTGGATGGCGCGCATCAGATAAATGCGCCCGCGCGGCGAATCATTTTCGTTGCCGGTTTCGAGATACGTCGGGCACGACGACAGGCACAGTCCGCAATGGATACACGCCAGCGATTTGTTGTAGTCGAGAAAGCGTTCGGGAGCGTCGGTATTCATAGCGGCAAAGCGGGAAGAATATGGCGCGGGTCGTAGGCATCTTTCAAGCGCCGCATCAAATCGAGCGGCAACTGTTCTACTGAAGGCGTGGCCGGGCCGCGATGATAAGTCACGCCGTTGCCCGCGCGCGCGACAAATGGCGCGCCATTTAATTTGCGCACGGCTTCGATCATCTTCGACGGCAGCACCGAAATTTTTTGCGCGGTTGAAGTGCCGTTCCAAAATGCCGCCTCATATTCGAGCGAACCGGATTGGTTGAAGCCAAGTTCAGTCGCGCGCGCCACTTGCCATTCCACTTCTTCGCGCGTGCCAGCGAAGCCAACGGTTATTGTCAGCGCATTCGTTGAAGACCCGTGCAAATCCAAAACCACTGGCGTCACCGGCGAACTGATCACCGCTTCAATTAATTTATCAGCTTGCTCAAGGGAGGCGCACGTTGCCGACACGAATTTTTCCACTTCCGGCAATGGCCTCAAACGGAAAGTCGCTTCCACCACCACGCCCAAACTTCCCTGCGCGCCGATAAAGAGTTTCATCAGATCGTAGCCCGCGACATTTTTCACAACCTTGCCGCCGGAATGAATGACCGTGCCATCGGCCAGCACACAAGCCATGCCAATGATGTGGTCGCGAATCGTGCCGAAACCAAACCGATGCGGGCCGCTGAGATTGGCATCAATGATTTCGGCGAGCGTGGCGCGTTCAGGATGCGGCACATCGAGCGGCAGCCATTGGCCGTGGCGCGCGAGTTCAGCTTGCAACGCCGCGAGTGTGATGCCCGCCTCGGCGGTGACGACCATATCTTCCGGCGTGTATTCCACCACGCGATTCAGCGAGGCGAGATCCACGCGCTCGATTTTTTCCGGCGGCGCGGCGGCGGCAAGCCGTTGCGTCAATTCGGCAAGAGTGGCGGGTTGGAGCATCATCGGAAATCAGGCGGCGATTTGTTTGCGCGGCGCGAAGTCCGCACAACGCTTGCTGCCGGGAAACATTTTGTGGGGATTGCAACGTATCTCGGGATCGAAAACGCGGCGCAGCATGCGCATGGCATCGAGATCGGCGACCGTGAACTGTTTCGCCATGAAATCAATTTTCTCGACGCCGATGCCATGTTCACCCGTCGCGCTGCCGCCGAACTCAATGCACTTTTCCAAAATGTCGTGCCCCGCCGCCAGTGCGCTTTGCACCTGCGCGGGCTCGCGTTCATCGTAAAGAATCAGCGGATGGATATTGCCGTCGCCCGCGTGAAAAACATTCGGGATGCGCAAGCCGTGTTTCTCGCTGCACGCGCGGATGAAGCGCATCATCTCGGGAAGTTTGGAGCGCGGAACCACGCCGTCCTGCGTGAGAAAATTCGGGCTGAGCCGGCCAATGGCGCCGAACGCGCGCTTGCGGCATTTCCAAAGATCGAGGCGTTCCTGCTCGGTCTTCGCCAGGCGAACTTCGCGTGCGCGATTGCGTTTGCAGATTTCGATCACGCGGTCCGCCTGCTGGTCCAAACCCGCCGCAAGCCCGTCCAACTCGATGATCAACACCGCGCCCGCATCCAGTGGAAAACCAAATTTATACGCCGCCTCCACGGCTTGCGTGATGAGTTGGTCCATCATTTCCATCGCGCCGGGAACCATGCCGGCGGCGATGATGCCGGTCACGGTGCGGCTGGCATCATCCACATTTTCAAAAACGCCGAGCAAGGTCTTGAACATTTGCGGCGCGCGAATGAGTTGCAGCAGCACGCGCGTGACGATGCCGAACATGCCTTCGCAGCCGACCACCACGCCGCGCAAATCGTATCCGGCCACGTCTTCGCCACCATCGGGCCGCGCGCCGAGCCAGAGAATTTCGCCGTCGGGCATCACCATTTCAAAACCGAGAACGTGATTGGTCGTCACGCCATACTTGAGCGTGTGCGGGCCGCCGGAATTGGTCGCGACATTGCCGCCGATGGTGCAGGCCGATTGGCTCGAAGGATCCGGCGCATAATATAATCCGCCGCCTTTGACCGCGTTGGTGACCCACGCATTGACGCAGCCCGCTTCCACCAGCGCGCGGCGGTTGCGATAATCCACGTCGAGCACGCGATTCATCCGCGTGAGGGCAATCATCACGCCGCCGGTCACGGCCAGCACGGTTCCGCTCAAGCTCGTGCCCGCACCGCGCGGGATGATCGGCAAATGATGTTCAGCGCACAGTTTGACGACAGCGGCGACTTCAGCGGTCGTGCGCGGCAGGACGACGACGTTGGGCAACTGTTTTTCCAGCGTGTAGGCATCGCACTCGTACACGAGCAATTCCTGTTCGCCGTGGACGATATTTTCGCGGCCAACAATCGCGCGCAGCGCATCAATCACCGGCACGGTTAAAATCGCAGGCTGGCTTTCCATGAAAAAATTTTAGAGACAGAGGAAACTTTCTGCGAGAAAAATGAGCGCGACTGATTGGTGGGTGGGCGATGGGTTTTACTATGTTTCGTTTTGATGCAGAGGCGCAGAGGCGCAGAGCGGGGAAAGGAATTTGGCCGGATGGAACACAGAAAGGGAACTTTTTCTAATCAGTGTTTGAACCGTGGTTCATCCCTGGCTTTTAATCTTTGTTTTTCTCTGCGCCTCTGCGTCAAAAAAAGAAAATCAGTGGTTCACGGACAACTCCAACAACCGTCCGGGGAGCATGGCGGTTTGGCTGGAGTTGTTGAGGACGCGGGTGTATTCGCAGATGTAGATTTTGCCGGGGCCGCATTGATGGATGTCCACGGGGCGGGCAAGTGGGGTCAGGAATTCTTTCGTGTGCGATTCGTAAATGCCGCTCGCATTTTTTTCGAGGCGCACGTTCAACAGATCAAAGCCCACGTCTTTCGGACGTTCGAGCAAGTTGCCGTAGCGCGTGATTAAAAAAGTGCCGCGATATTCCGCCGGAAAATCGTTGCCGAGACACACGATGCCGCCCGGCGAGGAATGCGCGTCGAAGGAATATAAGGGTTTGCCTTCGGAGCCGCCAGCGTCTGGTCCGCGATTGGCGATGGGGATGGTCAACTCCAACCCCGGAGGTGTCTTCGGCGAATACGCGTATGGCGGATGCGCCCAATTCGAAAATTGATAGGGAAAACCATAGTGCTTGCCGCGCTCGATGAGATTGAGTTCCTCGGGCGCGTTGGCATCGGGGCCGTTGTCCGTCGCGAACATTTCGCCTTTCTCATTCCAGGTGAAGCCATAGGGATTGCGGACGCCGCGCGCGAAAATTTCGATCTCAGGTTTCTCAGCCTTGGGATCGAGCCGCCAAAAACACGCCGTCAACGGCACTTCGCCGCCGCTGTAATAATTCGTTTCGCTGCCCGCTTCGTTGCCGTCCGTGCGCGAGCCGCTGCTGACATACAACTTGCCATCGGGGCCGATGCCCATGTTCCCGACACCGTGATTGAACGAACTGATGCCGAAGGGATAGGCCGTCCTGAACCACGCGCGCGGTTCGGCGGGATCGCCATCGCGAACGGTCGTGGTGCGATAAATTGTGACGACGTTCGTGATGTAAGGCGTCGTTACGCGGCGCGAATTCGCCACGATGTAAAGCCGGTTCTGCGAATCCAACATCATGCCGTCGGTCATCAAGTCGCCGGCATCGGGCTCGGCAAAATCCTCGCCATTGAGCACGCGGCGAATCGCGCCGCCCGGCAAATCCACGCGCCAGACATCGGCATTCTGGCAGAGAATATAGAGACATTTTCCGGTGCCATCACTGGCCATGCGCGTCGGGTAATTCGGCAGCTTCACGACTTCGCGCAAAGTGAAACCGGCGGGCGCGGGCGGCAGCGCGGGAAATGGATTCGGGTCGGCGATGACATTCGTGGTTGAGACCTGGGCGCGGATTTCCTTGATGCGCGCAGCGAGGATGGGGCCGTTGGTATTGCCGAAACTATTGTGGACGAACGTCAGCACGTCGGCGAGCTGGTCATCGTTGTAAGGGGCGGGCGGCATCGCGCCATTATATATCTGGTTGCTGACCTTGATCGCGCCGGTGAGGCCGGTGATGAGGATGCGCGCGCTGCGATCCTTGTCGGCGGCGAGAAAGTCGGACCCGGCGAGCGGCGGAAAAGTCGGCGGCGCACCCTGGCCAGCGGCCTGATGACACATCGCGCAATAACGAGCGTAAAGCGCGCTGCCGCGTTTGAGTTGCTCGGGCGAAACCGGCGCGGTGGAATCGGCCATCGCGCGTGAGGCGGTCAATTCTCCCAGCAACAGGGCGGCGACAATCAATAGGCGTCTCATGGTTAAATCAAAGTGGGTGCGTCGTCTCGGCGAGAGTTTGCCCAAATCCAAACGCGGAGCAATGGCAAAGCGAAAAACCCGTGTCCCCAATTATGAGGATGCCGGATTCGGGCACAGTGAAGGGTAAATCATGCCGGCATGCGCGCACTCCCGGGAAAATCGCGGGGATGAGAACTGTGATAGGTTTCAAGCGTGACTTTGACGGCAAGCCATCGCAACATGCGGACGGTAAAAATGAAAAAAACTTCTCCTGTTTCCCGAAGCGGGCGGTTCGCCAGCGGCCCCGGCGAAGACGTGGCGCGCTTCACTGAGTCGGTGTCGTTTGATTGGCGGTTGTGGCAACACGACCTGCTTGGCTCCATCGCGCACGCGACGATGCTCCAAAAAATCGGCGTGCTTACCAAAGCCGAGCGCCAGGCCATCGTCACCGGCCTTGAAACCATCGGCCAGGAAATCGCCGACGGAAAATTCACCTGGAAACCCGAACTCGAAGACGTTCACATGAACATCGAGGCCGAGTTGACCCGCCGTGTGCCCGCCGGGGCGAAACTGCACACCGGCCGTTCGCGCAATGATCAGATCGCCCTCGACATCCGCCTGTGGCTGCGGCATGAGATCGTTGGGTTCGGCGAAGAACTGCGCGAATTACAACGCGCGCTGGCTGAACTCGCCGAGAAAAATGCCAGCGTCATCATTCCGGGCTACACCCATCTTCAGCGCGCCCAACCCGTTTCGTTTGCCCATCATTTGCTCGCCTACGTCGAGATGATCGAGCGCGACCACGGGCGGCTCACCGATTGTTTTCAGCGCGTCAATGTTTGCCCGCTCGGCAGCGGCGCGATAGCCGGTTCCACCTTGCCGCTGGATCGCGAAATGGTCGCGAAACTGCTGGGCTTCGTGGATGCCAAGGGCCGCGCGGTCGTCACACAAAACTCGATGGATGCCGTGAGCGACCGGGATTTTGCGGTGGAATTTTGCGCGGTCGCGGCGCTCGTCGCGGTGCATCTCTCGCGGCTCGCCGAGGACGTGATCCTCTGGGCCACGAGCGAGTTTCATTTTGTTAAAATCGCCGATGCCTACACTACCGGTTCGTCATTGATGCCGCAGAAAAAAAATCCCGACATCGCCGAACTCACGCGCGGCAAGTCGGCCCGGGTGGTGGGAAATTTGATGTCGCTGCTCACGCTCTTGAAAGGCTTGCCGATGACCTACAATCGCGACTTGCAGGAAGACAAGGAGCGTTTGTTTGATAGCGTGGATACCGTGCGCGCCTCAGTGCGGCTCATGGCGGCGATGCTGCGGCACACGACCGTGGATGCCAAAAGTTGCGCAGCCGCGGCGGGCGATCCGGCGTTGCTCGCGACCGACCTTGCCGATCATCTCGTGCGCGAAGGCATGGCGTTCCGGCAGGCGCATCATGTCGTCGGCGCGGTCGTGGCGCTGGCGGAGCGCGCGGGCAAACCGTTGAATCAACTGACCCTGGCTGAATTGCAAACTGTGGATGCCGCTTTCACCGCCAAGGCGCTTGATGTCTTCGATCTCAAGAAAGCAATGGCGCAACGCAACCTGACTGGCGCGCCCGGCACCAAAGAAGTTGCGAAACAACTGGTGCGCTGGCGCAAGGCGCTGGCGTAGTTTTCGATTGCATGAATCCGCAGCCGGAGCTTTTGACCGACTTGCTCAAAGCGACGTCGCGCTCCGTTTATCTCACGCTGAGCATCCTGCCGAAGCCGGTGCGCGCGCAGATCGGTTTGGCCTATTTGCTGGCGCGCGCGACCGATACCATTGCCGACACGGAGATCGTTTCGCCCGAGCAACGGCTGGCGGCATTGGAATTGTTACGTGGGCGAATTCTTGGCGAACACAAAAGGCCGCTGGACTTCGGCGAACTTGCGCAATGTCAAAATTTGCCGGCGGAACGTATTTTATTAGAGCGTTGCGAAGAAGCCTTGACGGTTTTGGCTAGCTTCACCATTGAGGATCAAAAACGCATTCGCACTGTGCTTGAGGTTATCACCAGCGGCCAGGCGCTGGACCTGCGGCGATTCGCGGGCGCATCCGCGAGCGCCATCACTGCCCTGCAAAATGCGCAGGAACTGGATGACTACACCTATCGCGTGGCGGGATGCGTGGGTGAGTTCTGGACGCACATCTGCCGCACGCATCTTTTTCCGGGCGCGAAAATGGACGAGGCCAAATTGCTGTCGGACGCGGTTCGTTTCGGCAAGGGTTTGCAACTGGTAAATATATTGCGCGACATGCCGGCGGACTTGCGCCAGGGCCGATGTTATTTGCCCGTGAACGAGTTGGCAGACTGTGGTCTCACGCCGGCCGACTTGCTGCTTCCGGCGAGCGAAGGCAAATTGCGTCCGCTCTACAATCGCTATCTTGATATGGCCGAGGCGAACCTTGCCTCCGGTTGGGAATACACGAATGCGTTGCCGTTTTCGGGCATGCGCGTGCGGCTGGGCTGCGCGTGGTTGATCTTGATCGGGGTCAAAACATTGGCGACCTTGCGCACGGCGAATCCCCTGGATGCCACCCAGCGTCTCAAAGTTCCGCGTTCGGCGGTGTACGGCGTCATGTTCTGGTCGGTCGTGCTGTATCCGCTGCCGTTCGCGTGGCGGGGATTATTTCCCAGGCCTCATGTTGGCCGATAAACGTAACGTGGAACCGACGAAAGCAGTTGCGTCTCAAAAAAATTTGGAGTAAAAACCAACTCATGCACATCCAGAAGTTGTTGGGGGCGATTTGTGTGGCAGGCGTTGTAGGCGCCGGTTCGCTGAAAGCTCAGAGTAGTGATTCGGACATTCAGGCCAAGGCGCGCGAAGCTTTGCGCCAAAAAATGGCCGAAATGAATACGGATACGAGTGCTTCGGCACCCGCGGCAGCCATGCCCGCTCCCGCACCGGCGGCAATGCCACCCGCCGCTTCTCCCGCGCCGATATCGAATCAGGGATTGAGCGCCGAGCAGGAAGCCCGCGTGCGCGCCGCCTTGGAACAAGCCACCACCACCGGCAGCACTATTGCGTCGCCAAGTTCTCCCGCTCCAGTCGCGCCCGCTCCTGCGCCAGCAGTCGTGCCGCCGCCCGCTGAAATGGCTCCCGCGGCTGCCTCGCCCATGCCTTCGCCGACACCGATGCGCCATCATGGTTTGTCTCCTGAAGACCAGGCCCGGGTGCGTGCCGCCTTGGAACAAGCCACCGCTACCGGAGGCAACGCGCAAACCGGCGGCACAAATTCGTTAAATTATCAATGGTATAAGGGAACTGTTCCGCCCGTCAGCGCCCCCACGGGCGCCCGTTCAACGATCTTAGGAGAAACTTCCACCAACGCTCCCATGTCTCCTGCTCCTGCCGCAGTTACGACCGATAATTCTGCGCAAAGCAAGCCAGCTACCGACCGCGAAGCCCGCATGAAGTTGCGCGAGGAAATCAATGCCCAGCATGTGGCCGCTGAAGCTGCCGCAGCGCAACAAATCCAGGAAACCAAAGCCGCCAGGCAAGCCGCTGAAGAAAAACGCGAAGCCGGCGTGGCCAGCAGCGCAACTCAACCGGTCGCATCTGTGCCGCCCGGTTATATGCCGGTTCCCGCTCCCTCGACGCCGCCGGTCATTCCTACCGCCGGTTCCAAAGAGCAACGGCTCGCGGAATTGCTGAGACTTTACAAGTCGGACCAGATCACGCCCACCGAGTATCACGAACAACGGGCGAAGATCATTGCCGAGCCCTGATCCCGGACGTTTTCCACCGCCGGGTTGTTTGACCCGGCGGTTTTTTTATGTGTCCCGGCTTTGCCCGAGGACATTTTGTTGAATGAGTTGAACCCTAAATTTTAGATCATCAGATGCATTATTTTCGATATTCGGGAAACAAACTGTGTTGTGAAGGCGTGGCCGTCGAATCGCTGGTGCGCAAATACGGCACGCCGCTCTTCGTCTATTCGCAGCGCACGCTGGCCGAGCATTTCCAAAAGCTCGACCGCGCCCTCGCGCCGATTGACCATCTCATTTGCTTCGCCATGAAATCGAATTCCAACCAGGCCGTCCTGCGCACGCTGGCGGACCTGGGCGGCGGATTTGATATCGTGAGCGAAGGCGAATTGCGCCGGGCGATGGCCGCGGGCGGCGACCCCAAAAAATGCGTTTTCGCAGGCGTGGGCAAGACCGAAGCTGAAATTGAATTCGCCTTGCGCCAGGGAGTTTATTCTTTCAACGCCGAGAGCGAGCCTGAACTTGCGCGCATCAATCGCATCGCCGCGCGCCTCAAGAAAGTCGCGCCGGTGTCCGTGCGCGTGAACCCGAACGTGGATGCCCATACCCACGCCAAGATCACCACAGGCACTTATGAAAATAAATTCGGCATCGCTTTCGAGAAAATTGAGGCGGTCTATGCGCGCGCTTCGAAGTTGAAAAACCTGCGCCTGCGCGGCCTGCAAATGCACATCGGCTCGCAACTGACCTCGGTGCAGCCGTTTGAGGAAGCCGTGCGCAAAGTGTTGCCGCTGGTCACGCGTTTGCGCGATCGTTACGGCCTGGAATTTCTCAGCATCGGCGGCGGATTGGGCATTGTTTATAATCCCGCGCTGGAGAGCGGCACGCCGGAATGGTGGAAATCCTCGCAGGCAAAAAATATTCTTACGCCGGAAATTTACGCCGAGCGTTTGCTGCCGCTGCTCAAGCCGCTTGGACTGCGCATCCTGCTCGAGCCGGGCCGGTTCATTTCCGGCAATGCGGGCATCCTCGTCACGCGGGTTGAGTACGTGAAACAGACTGGCGAGAAAAATTTTCTCATTGTGGACGCCGCGATGAATGATCTTATCCGCCCAGCGTTTTACGAGGCGTATCACGAGATCGTGCCGTTGACGCGCCGTGGTGGGAAACTGATCAATTCGGACGTCGTGGGCCCGATCTGCGAGTCCGGCGATTTCTTCGCGCAAAATCGTCCGCTGCCGAAAATGGGCGAAGGCGATTATCTCGCGCTCCTCAGCGCGGGCGCTTACGGCTTCGTGATGGCTTCGAACTACAATACCCGCTCGCTTGCGACCGAGGTGCTGGTGAACGGAACCAAATCCGCGGTGGTGCGCGAACGCCAGCCCGTCGAGGAAATCTGGGCGCGTGAAAAGCTCGCGCCGTGGCAGAAGTAAAATCGCTTAGCCAACGCCCTCTAAGGAGGGAGCGTCCACGCGAGCCGTGACTAAGAAAGTTTATTTGTGCTCTCGCGTGTCGTGTAGCTGAAACTGAAGCCCTTCGGCTTCCTCGCCTCCGCGAGGCTTTTCGACGAAAGGATAAGTTTGCTATATTCCAGGATTAATATATTGAATCAATTTATGGTTGATTATTATAAAACGATTTTCGTTGTGGCTATTCCTTTGGTTATAATAATCGCTGCTCCGCTGGTTCGTCTATTACTCAAGCAAAAACGTCTCGAAGGCAGGCAGGTATGGGATCGGGTTTTTAAATTCAGGCGTGAAAAGTTGGATTGGTTTGTAGTTGGCTTGCTGCTTTTGATCGTTGGTTTGAATTTCGTTAAATTGCCATTTGGATTCTGGTTATTGATGATCGCATTAGCGCCGATTAGCCTTCATTTTCATTTCAAGCGCAAAATCCGCAGGAGCTTCCCGAAGTAAGTTTTCAAGGAGGGGATAAGACTTCCTGAACCCCTTGCCGAATCGTAATGGTTGAATGTCGTGCGTGCGCCTGTTACCTTGCGCCAAATGCGAATTTTATCAGGCATACAACCGTCGGGCACGCTGCATCTGGGAAATTATTTCGGCATGATGCGGCCCGCGGTCGAGTTGCAGGATAAGGGCGAGGCGTATTATTTCATCGCCAATTATCATTCCATGACTTCGCTGGTTGATGCCGAGCAACGCCGTAAAAATTCGCTGGACGTGGCGCTGGATTTTCTCGCGTGCGGACTGGATCCAAAAAAATGCGTGTTCTTCAAGCAATCGGATGTACCGGAAGTCACGGAACTGGCGTGGATGCTTACCACGCTCACGCCGATGGGACTGCTCCAGCGCGCGCATAGTTATAAGGAAAAGAAGGCGCGGCTCGCGCAGGACGACATGGATCTCGTCAAGCACGGCATCTTTGCCTATCCCGTGTTGATGGCCGCGGACATCCTGATTTATGAGTCCAATATCGTTCCGGTCGGCCGCGACCAGAAGCAGCACGTGGAAATGACCCGCGACATGGCGACGAAATTCAACGAAACCTACGGCCAGACGTTTGTCATGCCCGAAGCGCAAATCCGGGAAGAGGTCGCTGTTGTGCTTGGCACGGATGGCCAGAAAATGAGCAAGAGTTACGGGAACACGATCGAGATTTTCGGCGATGAAAAAGTCATCCGCAAAAAAATCATGGGCCTGGTGATGGACAGCCGCACACCCGCCGAACCAAAACCGGATGCGGATAAAAACCTGGCGATTCAGTTGTTGAAACTCGTCGCACCCGCCGCCACGGCGCAGGATTTTGAAGATCGTTTGCGCGCGGGTGGCCTCGGTTACGGCGACTTGAAGAAGGCGTTGTTTGAAAATTATTGGAACTATTTCGCCGCCGCGCGCGCCAAACGCGCGGAATACGCCGCGAACCTTGATTACGTGAATAGTGTGCTTACGGAAGGAGCCACGCGCGCTCGTGCGCTGGCGCAGACAGTTTTGCGCCGTGCTAAATTGGCGTGCGGATTGGATTGATCAACGGTCTGAAGAATTATTTCAAAGAGACACTTCACGATGGCTTTTGGTCAAAGTCATTTGGCCAATACGCCCGATAGTTGAACTGCTCAAAATTAAAATCCTTCTTTGCTCAGTGTAGATAAAAAAAACACGCCTAGGCATGTGAAGCCGCACACATGCCTAGGCGGTTTATAATAATGGAATATTTAGTTGTCGAGGGAAATTTTCTTTACTGCCTGGGAAATCTTAATTTTCTTTACTCCTGGGTAACCTCAACTTTCTTTGCTGCCTTGGGTAAGTTCATTTTTTTACGACCCCGGGTAAGCTCAATCGTGAGTCAACGAACCTTTATTCGAGTCATTCCCCGCCATCCTTTTTCAACGACTTTTTCAACGAGGCAACCCCGGGTATCCTCCATTGTGAGTCAATGAATCTATAATCGAGTCATCTCCCGATATCTATTTCAATAAAGCAACTCGGGCGGAGAATTGGCCACGCGTTTCGGAAATTTGTGCGCATCTCGACACAACTCTTAACATGCGGCCAATCGTCCAAACGGAAGCGACTGTCCGTCTTTGTTTCGGGGAGCGGACATGCGAGGGAGTATGCCCCCCGGGGAACAAATATCAACCCTGCCGGCTGGAACGGTGTCGAGGTGCGTTCAGGAAATTTCCATTAAGGCTTATGTTCCGGCACGGACATGCCGCGTTGATGCTGGAGAAACCATTCGTAGAGTTCGGGATTGTCGTAGGTGACGGTCCACGAATTGTGCATTGCTTCGGGATAGATGGTCAGCTTCACATCGTTGCCGAATTTTTTGAAAAGATTCACCATGCGCTGGGATTCGGCGGGATCCACCACGTTATCTTTGCCGCCATGAAATGCCCACACCGGCAAATGCCGCAAGGCCGGTCCCTTGGTTTTGTCCATCAAGGATAACACGATGCCGATATTGCCCTCGCCACCGCAAATGGGCGCGACGGCGGCGAAGCGTTCGGGATAGGTCGTCGCCAAACTCCACGCGCCGTAGCCGCCAGTGCTCAAGCCGGTGAGGTAAATGCGATTGGTGTCCACCGCATTGTTGGCGGTGACGTTATCGAGGATGGCGAGGAGCGTATCGTCCGACCACTTGGTGCCTTCGGAAGCCTGGGGCGTCACGAGGATGAACGGAAAGTCGGGATGTTTCTCGATGTATTTGGTGGGGCCGTGAACGGTCGTGCGCCAGAGATTCGTGCCGCGTTCGCCGGAACCGTGGAGAAACAGGATCAGCGGCCAGCGTTTGCGGGCATTGGCGTCGTAGCCTTTCGGCAGGAACAGCAAATAATCGGCGCGCAAGTTGGCGGTGAAAATGTGCGGCGTAATATTTTCGATGGGCGGCGCGGAAGGTTCGGCGGCGTTCATAGAGAGGCACGATGTAAGAGCGCCCGCGCTGGCGGCAAGCAGAAAATGAAAAAATCGGTTCATGTTTTGTTTATAGCGCGAGCTGGGGAGATTGCACGCTCAAGTTTCACGGCGTGGCCCAGCGTTTTTGCCTTGTCCCAAATTCCGGCGCGGGTTTAATTCCGGGATGCCATCATTCGATATTGTGTCCGAAGTCAATTCCATGGAATTGGAAAACGCCGTCAACCAGGCGAACAAGGAATTGGCGAACCGTTTCGATTTCAAAAATGTGAAAGCCGAAATCCTGCTGGAAAAAAATGAGATCAAACTCAGCGCGGACAATGAATTTCGCGTGCGCACCCTCGTCGAGATGGTCATCGGCAAGCTCGCCAAGCGCAACATCAGCCTCAAGAACGTGGAGAAATGCGACCCGGATATTTCTCCGCTCGGCCATGCGCGGCAAGTGATCAAGATCAAGAACGGCATCGAAACCACCGTCGCCAAGGAGATCACCGGTTTCATTCGCGACAGCAAACTCAAAGTGACCACGCAGATCCAAGGCAGCGAGGTTCGTGTCACCGGCAAAAGCCGCGATGATTTGCAATCGGTGATCGCCGCCGTGCGCGCGCACGAATTTCCGGTGGCGTTGCAGTTCCAAAATTTTCGCGATTAACCCGTGGCAAAAATAAAAATCGCGCGCGCCGCCGAAATCGGCGAAGGCCAGACGGTGAAATTTCCGTTCACCCGCGCCGGACGGCCGACGGAAGGATTTGTCGCGCGGTATCAAGGCAAGCTCGTGGCCTACGAGAATCTATGCCGGCATCTGCCCTTGCATCTGGATTTCGATACGGGACGTATCTTTAACCGTGAAGGCGATTATTTCATGTGCCAGACGCACAATGCGATGTATGAGCCGCTGACGGGCCTATGCATTCGCGGCCCCTGCGAAGGCCAAAGTCTCAAGACGCTGAAGATCGAAGAAATCGCGGGCGAAATTTGGTTCGTGCCGTGATTTTTAAATGGCAGCGGCGGGAACGATTGGCTTGTAACTGAAGCATCGTTTTGTTAGACAAAACGCAGAGTAACACGTCCCTCACGCCCGGTTTGAATATTAGCCGAAAAATTTTCTTTGCGTTCGTGCCGTTTATTTTCGGCGGGATGCTTTTTGCCCAATCCCCCGCCGCGCCGGGAAAAGGCGAATCCGAATTGCTCACCGCCGAGGGCACGGTGCAAGTGATGGTGGTCGGCGGAAGCGGTGGATGGCAGGCGGCGCATACCAATTCCACCTTGCACGTCGGTGATCGCGTGCGCACCGGCGCCCGCAGCCGCGCGACGGTTCGCCTGTCCGATCTCACAGTGCTGCGCGTGAACGAATTGACTACGCTGCAAATCCGTCCGCCGCTGGAGCCCGGCAAACAATCGCTGCTCGATCTTCATTCCGGCTCCGCTTATTTCCTCAGCCGCGAAAAACCGCCGGAACAGGAATTTCGCACGCCGCTGACTTCGGGAGCCATTCGCGGCACGGAATTCAATCTGGCCGTCGCGGAAGATGGCCGCACGGTGGTGACGTTGATTGATGGACAGGTGAGCTTGAGCAACACGCTCGGCCAGGTCGAAATGAATTCGGGCGAGCAAGGCATCGTGGATCCCGGCAAACCGCCGGTGAAAACCGCGATGCTTGAAGCCGCGAACATCATTCAATGGTGTCTCTATTATCCCGGCGTGGTGGATGCGGATGAGTTGCCGTTCACCGACGGCGAGAAGCAATCGCTCGGCGAATCGCTGGCGGCGTATCGCGCGGGTGATTTGGTGCAGGCGCTGGCGGTGTGTCCGTGGGAAGGCGAACCGGGTTCACAGGCGGTTCGCATTTATCGCGCGGCGCTTTTGTTGAGCGTGGGGCAAGTTGAAAAAACGGAAGCACTATTGCGCGACGCGCAGCCTTCACCGCAACTGACGGCGTTGCAACAGATGATTGCGGTGACGAAATTTGCGACCGGAAAAACCGTGGGTACGCCGACGACGGCCTCGGAGTGGGTGGCGGAATCGTACGTGCGGCAATCGCGCAATGATTTGAAACCGGCGCTTATCGCGGCGCGCATGGCGACCACGAATGCGCCGAATTTTGGTTTCGCCTGGGAACGCGTGGCGGAATTGGAATTCAGTTTCGGGCACATCGCCGACGCGCACGCCGCATTGAATAAAGCGTTGCAACTTTCGCCGCGCAATGCGCAGGCGCTGGCGTTGCGCGGATTTTTATTGAGCGCGAACAATGATATTCGCGAGGCGTTGACGTGGTTCGACCGCGCGATTGCCGCGGACGGCGGCCTGGGCAATGCGTGGCTGGGGCGCGGGCTGTGTTTGATTCACGAAGGGCACGAGCAGGCGGGCTTGCGGGATTTGGTGGTGGCGGCTTCGAGCGAGCCGACGCGCAGTTTGTTGCGCAGTTATCTCGGCAAGGCATTCACGGATGTCGGCAACGATTCGCGCGCGCAAAATGAATTGAAACTGGCGCGCAATCTCGACCCGCGCGACCCGACCTCGTGGCTTTACCTCGCGCTGTTGCATCAGCAGGAAAATCGCGTGAACGAAGCCGTCAGCGATCTTCAGACTTCGCAGAAGCTCAATGACAATCGCAGCCTGTTTCGGTCGCGCCTGTTGCTCGACCAGGATCGCGCGGTCGGCAGCGCGAATCTCGCGACGATGTATCGCGACCTCGGCATGACGGATGTCAGCGTGCGCGAAGCCTCGAAGGCGGTGACCAGCGATTACGCGAACGATTCCGCGCATCTGTTTCTCTCCGACGCCTACAACGACTTGCGCGATCCGACGCAATTCAACCTGCGCTACGAGACGGTTTATTTTAACGAATTGCTGCTGGCGAACATTCTCGCGCCGCTGGGCGGCGGGCGGCTTTCGCAGGGTGTTTCGCAACAGGAATATTCGAAATTATTTGAAGCCGACGGTCCGCACTTCGCGAACACCTCGGACTATCGCACGGATGGAATGTATCATCAGCTTGCCTCGCTCTACGGCGTGGAAGACAAAACCGCTTACTCGCTGGATTTGGATTACCATCACAACAGCGGTTTTCGCATCAACAACAAACTCGACGACGTGGAGATCAACGCGACCGTCAAACAGCAAGTGACGGACGCCGATACCGCGCTGCTGCTGGTGCAATACCAGAATTATCATTCGGGCGATAATTTTCAGTATTACGACCAGAACGACGCGCGGCCGAATTTCCGTTTCGACGAGCAACAGGAGCCGATAGTCGTGGGCGCGTGGCATCATGAATGGGCGCCGGGAATTCACACGCTGGGATTGGTTGGGCGGC
Organism: Verrucomicrobiia bacterium; assembly: GCA_036268055.1. Classification (NCBI taxonomy): domain Bacteria; kingdom Pseudomonadati; phylum Verrucomicrobiota; class Verrucomicrobiia; species Verrucomicrobiia bacterium. The sequence continues at coordinate 218,860 of DATAUW010000011.1, forward strand.
TGGTGGACCAACAGCACTTTACCGATTCGGCGACGCCGCAACTGTTGGGATTCCAGACGGGTGGCGTCTTTGACCCCAGCGTGCCGTTTACGACCGTGCCGCTGAATGTGGATTATCAAAATAACTTCGAGATTTATTCCGCGGAGTTGAATCAGATCATGGAGTGGGACCGAGTTTCGATTTCAGCGGGCGGCCGTTATCAGACGGGAAATTTTCACAGCAGCGATCTTTTGGGAAATGCGTCGCCGGGACTCGCGCCGTTGTTCAATCCCAATGGCACGGCCTCACAGGACGCGGAGAACAACAGCTTCAATCGCTACACGGGTTACGCGTATCTGACAGTTGAGCCGATTGAACATCTTTGGCTGACGGGCGGCGCGGCGTACGATCAGGTGTCGTATCCGAATAATTATCGTTCGCCGCCGGTGGCAAATGGCGAAGCGTTCCGCCAGCAACTGGGGCCAAAAGCGGCGCTGGTCTGGAGCCCGTGCGACGAGGCGACGTTCCGCGGGATTTATTCGCGCTCGCTCGGCGGCGTGAGCCTCGACGAAAGTTACCGGCTTGAGCCGACGCAACTCGCGGGATTTCCGCAGGCGTTTCGCAGTTTGATTTCGGAATCGCTGGTCGGGTCGGTGACCGCGCCGACTTATGAGGTGATCGGGACGGCGCTGGATTTGAAATTGGGCACGCGCACCTACGCGGGCATCCAGGCGCAGCGATTGGGCACGACGATTCAAGGCCAGCAGGGACTTTTCGCGCTGGCCGACGGCGCCCCGCCGGTGGTTCCGCTGAACACGCCGCAATATTTTGACTACAAGGAATATTCGCTCGGATTGAATCTGAACCAGTTGATCAGTGATAATTTCGTAGTGGGCTTGAGTTACAAACTGACCCAGGCGGACGAGCGCGATTTCCTGGGGAATGTTCCCGCCGCTGTCCTGGCCAACGACCAGACAACCAAATCGCATCTCCACAACCTCACCGGGTATCTCCTTTACAACAGCCGCTCGGGATTTTTTGCGAAGTCGGAGACGCAATGGTATGAGCAGGAAAATTTTGGTTTCACCCCGGTTGAACCGGGCGACGAATTCTTCCAGCAAAATTTTTACGCGGGTTATCGCTTCCTGGATCGCCGGGTGGAACTGACGCTCGCGCTGCTCAATGTGACCGGGCAGAATTATCATCTGAGCCCGCTAACAGTTTACCAGGAATTGCCGCGCAAACGCGTCTTCGAGGCGCGATTGAATTTTGTGTTTTGATTGCAATGCCATATTTTGGGAGGGCGAGCGTACTCGCGAGCCCCATATATTTTTACCGTTATGAAAAAATTTATTTTCTCTGTCCTGTTGGCATTGAGTTTGATTTCTGGATTTTCGCTCGTGGCACAGTCGTTGAATCCGGAAGTCTTGCCACCGGCGATCAACGCGGCGAAGCGGGTGCATTTTGTCAGCCTGGACGGGGCGTTCACCGCGCCGAATACAAACTGGCTGCCGTGCCTTAAGACCTTGAGCGGCGGCGACCAGGTGACGGAGCCGGTGACGATTGGCGGGCACACGGGCGTGGAAGTCAAAGGCGTGAAATTTAACAATGCGGATTCGGAATACCCACTTTGGGCGAGCCAGCATTACATTGACGTGTTGATGCAGGTTTACGGCGATGAGGCGTTCGTGGACGCGAAGGGGCAGCCGCGTTATTTCAATTTTTTGACCGGCACGTTGCCGGAGCCGATCGCGGTGGACGCAGGGACGCTCCCGCTTTCGATCATGAATCATCAATGGAACTGGGTGCTTTTTCGCGTGCCAAACGGGTTGCGCCACATGGACGGCGGGCGGCTGGTCGGGACGATTCATCCCAAGGCGAAGCTGGACGAAAACATCGCGCGCGTGTCGCAACTCAGCGGGCAGAACGGCGGAACGATGCGCATGGATGGATTGCACGGGTTGAAAGTGCGCTTCGTGGCGTTCGGTGAGAAGGGGGCGTTTGGCGAACCAGACGCGGTGAATGTGTTCGCAAAATAATTTTCGCGCGCTACACGGGCTTCCCGAAAGCAGAGGCCACATAGAGAGATCAGGCACTTTGAATTTTGAAGGTGCGCCGGGAAAATTTAAGCGAAATTTTTCGGATGTTTTCAATCCATCACCGATTCAACCAAACCGCGCGGTGGTGAGAGGATGCGCACGATAAAAAAATTCAGATGATTTCTTTCAGCCACGCGGGAACCGGTTGGTTCAGCGTTACCTGCCGGCCGTTCCGAAAGATCGCCACCAGGCGGAAGGGCATCTGCAAATCATCGTTGTCGAAAATAAGGACATGCGGAAGTTCTCGGATGGCGCGCTTGAGATTCGCCAGCGATCGGAAAAAACGCGGGAGCAGTTTTTCATTGGGGACGTCATGTCCGCCTTGGGAAACCCGCATGGCAACTCGTTCATCCGATCGTCCAGGGCTGGAGATGCCAATGAAACATAGCGCCACAGTGAAGCCCGCCTGGCTCGCCTCTTTCAGGAAGGTGAGCTTATCTCCGATGGGATCGGAAAAAACGGTTTCGAAAATGAAACTTTGTTTTTGCGCCGCCAATTCATTCCGCAGATTGGCCACCAACTGCGCCGCGCGATAAGGATCCATTTCAATCTCATGGGCGAAAACATCGGCATTCAAAAAACGCAAGCCGCTCGGCCGCAAATGGGATTCGTAAAAGGTCGTTTTGCCGGCGCCGTTCGGACCTGCCAGGGCCACAATCACTGGGCGGGCGTCCATTTCCAGGAAATCGAACGGCCCGGGGAGTGGGGCTGGCGGATGTTTCACTTGACGACCGAGGCGGGCCGGGGTTTGGCGGGACTTTTACCAGGGGATTTGACGGTTTGAAATTCACGATTAACGAACCGGCCGGTGGTTCGTTTGCCGTCAGCGCCCGTGCGTATCAGCAGGCCGGGTGAGCCGGGCGCGGCTTCGTAGTGTGGATAGGGACGAGACTTGAGATAGTCCGCCACGCGCTGGCGTCCTTCGGCGGAGTCCACAGATTTGAGGCAGGCGGACAGGGGCTTGGCGGAGCCGGCTTTGCGCAAGGCCAGCACTTCGTCGCCCCGCAGCAACGGCTCGATGGCCTGGCCGAGCTTCGCCCAGAATTCGATTTGACCGGCAATGGAGCGTTCCTCGACCTCCGCAGTCAGGCGGGCGTCGAGAACAAGATTGTCAGATACCTTGACCGGTTGACTCATGACTAAAAGGTAGCAAAATGCTACCTCGTTGTCAATGGGATGGTTAATGAGGGCGCAGTTGAACATCCTATTTGAAAAATTAATTGGGGCTCTCGTGGCGTGCGAAAACGATTTGCCTTTCTGGAATTTTTCGTAACACTGCGCGCATGAGTAAAAAGACCATTTCTCGCAAGTTCGCCGCGTATCCGCGTCTCAACCCGTTCGGCGTGGGCAAGGACATCTCCGCCGCCGACCTGATGGACCAAGCGTTTCTCGCTTACAACGGCGGGCGGCTCCGCGAAGCGGCGCGGTTGCTCGTGGACAAAATGCTGCCGAATGACGGTTATATCGGCATGAGCCTGACGGGCGCGCTCACGCCGGCGGGGCTCGGAAAATCGTGCCTGATTCCGCTGATGAAGGCGGGGTTCGTGGATTGGATCGTCTCGACGGGCGCGAACCTGTATCACGATCTGCATTACGGGCTCGACATGAGGCTTTACGCGGGCTCGCCGTTTTTGAATGACGTGGATTTGCATCGCGACGGCGTGATTCGCATCTACGATATTTTGTTCGATTACAATGTGCTGCTCGACACGGACGCTTTCGTGCGCGAAGTGATTCGCGGCGCGGAATTTCAACGCACGATGGGCACGGACGAGTTTCACCATCTGCTCGGCAAATATGTTTATGAGCGCGCGAAGAAATTGGGCTTGAAGGACAGCTCCGTGCTCGCGACGGCGTATGAATGCGGCATCCCGATTTTCACGAGCAGCCCGGGGGACAGTTCCATCGGCATGAACATCGCGGCGATGGCGATGCGCGATTCCAAGTTGTTGCTCGATGTGAATCGCGACGTGAACCAGACCGCGGCGATTGTGTACGAGGCGAAATCCAGCGGGCACAAGTCGTCGGTATTTATTTTGGGCGGCGGATCGCCGAAGAATTTCATGTTGCAGACCGAGCCGCAAATCCAGGAGGTCATGGGCATCCAGGAAAAGGGGCACGATTATTTTCTGCAATGCACCGACGCGCGGCCGGACACCGGCGGCTTAAGCGGCGCGACGCCTGCCGAGGCGGTGAGTTGGGGCAAGGTGGATCCGGACAGTCTGCCGGACTGCGTGGTGGCGTACGTGGACTCGACGATTTCGCTGCCGCTGCTGACGGCGTATTGCCTGAGCCGCGTGAAACCGCGCAAGCTCAAGCGCCTCTTCGACACGCGCGAGAAAACTTATGACCGCGTGAAGAGTTTGTATTTGAAGATCGGGACGGTGACGAAAATCCACACGAGCCGCAAAGTGGCAAAACGGAGCAGCAGCGTGGGATTGAAGAAGGCTTAGGGAAGGTGTGATGCGGACGCCGGTGGCACGGCAGTTCGCAAAATAAAAAACCCGCCGGCTTTCGCGGCGGGTTTGAAGAGGTTTGGATCGCTTACGCGGCTTCGGCGACTTCGAGGAAGCCTTTGAGATGGCGGACGCGCGTCGGGTGGCGCAGCTTGCGCAAGGCCTTCGCTTCGATCTGGCGGATGCGTTCGCGGGTCACTTTGTATTGCTTGCCCACTTCTTCAAGCGTGCGCGCGTAACCGTCCACGAGGCCGAAGCGGAGTTCGACGATGCGGCGTTCGCGTTCGGTCAAAGTGCCGAGGACATCGCTCAATTTGTCTTTCAACAAACTGTAACTGGTCATCTCGGAAGGATTTTCCGCGGCTTTGTCTTCGATGAAATCGCCGAAGCAGGCGTCGTCACTGTCACCGACGGTGGCCTGCATGGAGATGGGCTGCTGCGCCATCTTGAGAATGGCTTTGACGCGCTCGACGGAGAGCTGCATTTCGTCGGCGATTTCTTCCGGCGTGGCTTCGCGGCCGAATTCCTGGAGCAACTGCTTCTGCGCGCGCATGAGCTTGCCGATGATTTCGATCATGTGCACCGGAATACGAATCGTGCGGGCCTGATCGGCGATGGCGCGGGTGATGGCCTGGCGAATCCACCACGTCGCGTAGGTGGAAAATTTATAGCCTCGGCGATACTCGAATTTCTCGACGCCTTTCATCAGGCCCATGTTGCCTTCCTGGATGATGTCGAGGAACGCGAGGCCGCGGTTGGTGTATTTTTTGCCGATGGAAATGACGAGGCGCAGGTTGGCCTCGGCCATTTCGGTCTTCGCCTGATGCGCCTTGGCGGCGTAAAGGTTAAGCTGCTCGTAAGCCTTGAGATATTCCGCGTAAGGCATGCGGGCAAATTCCTCGAGCGCCTTGATCTTCTGCTTCTCGGACTTGATGATCGCCTGCTGCTGGTCGGATTTGCGCGCCTTTTCCATGTCGGCAATCGTGCGCAGGCTCGCCTGAATCTTGTCGTGGATATTCTGGGTCACGAGGATCATTTCCTCGATGACTTTTTGTTTGTAGAAAAATTTCGGGAAACTGTCCTGCAATTTTTTGTCGAGCTTCTTGAATTCGCTGAACAGCTTGTCCTTCGTCGCGACCTTGGCGGGTTCCTGCCAGTGGGCGTATTTCTCGTCCACATTTTGGTCGAGGTCGCGGACTTTCTTGACGAGTTGGCGCAAAGCCTTGAGATGGCGGTCGCGGCTCTCAACTTTTTTGTCCACGATCACGCGGTCAAAACGCTCCTTGGGCGGTTCGGAAATCAATTTTTCGGCGAGCGCGATGTGTTCCTTCGCCGCAAAACCGAAGCTGTAAATAATGCGCTTCTGCTCGTTCTCGGCTTCCTCGATGCGTTTGCAAATGGCGACTTCCTGCTCGCGGGTGAGCAAGGGAACCTTGCCCATCTGGCGGAGATACATGCGGACGGGGTCGTCGAGAATATCGAGACGGCCTTTTTCCTCTTCCTCTTCGGCTTCGGGCGCCTTGACGCGGTCCACTTCGGCCTGGTCAACGATTTCGACTTCGAGATTGGCGAGCTTGGTGTAAATCTGGTCAAGGTCTTCGGGCGTGACGATGCTTTCGGGCAAGGCATCGTTGATATCGTCGTAAGTGAGATGGCCTTGTTCCTTGGCGAGCATCAGCAACTCGCGGACTTTTTCCGTAAGATCAACGCCGGACTTGGTCTTGATCGAGCCGGCATCGAGCGCGGGAGCTTCACCGGCGGGAGCGGCGGCAGCGCCATTTTGGTGGGCCGCGCCATTCGCGCTGGCTTTGCTGCGATCAGCTTTTGAATCGGCAGGAGAAGAATGGGAGTTACGGGCGGCGGTGCGCTTGCCTTTTATAAGATGGCGGGCCGGAGCGGGTTTGTGTGCGACTTTCTTTGCTTTCGATTTAACCATAATTGTGTGTCGTGTGATTTCTCAATGAGAGACAACAACAGCCCCCCATTGTCTCAGGTGAAGGCCAAGTAGTCAAACACAAGGTATTAAAAATTAACGGGCGCGGTGGCTTTTCCCAAGCGAAACGTAAGTCTTTGCGCCAAGCGCACAAGCGCATTTCGGCAAGAGACACCACGGGCGCACCCTTCCAATTCCCGAATGAGTATAAGACAATCGGAACCCGTTAATTATTCAAAAGTTGCGCAAGCGGCTTGCATTTGGCGAATACCCTTTTGAAATTGCCCCAAACCTTCGCCACAGTCACCGCCCAGCATGAATCTATCGGGGCGCCATTTTTTCAACGCTTTTGAACCGCGTTTTCTGCGGGCCGCCCTGTTAATTGCGGTTGCTTTCACCGGTTTTAAGGTTTTGGCGCAGACACTGGATCATGGCGTCAATCCCATGAACCTTGGCAAGGGCGATTGGATCTACCAACTGGGCCGAGCAGAGGCACGATTGGGTATTTCCTCGACGCAGGAGCTTGTCAATTATGAAGCCGGCCTGGGCATGCAATGGATCACGGTCAAATGCGCCGACGGCGCTGACACTAATAGCTGGTCGCAATTCAACGCCACCCTAATCGCGCAAGCCCATGCGGCGGGTTTGAAAATTTTCGGCTGGGCTTACATTTATGGCGGGACAAATGTGCCGGGCGAAATCAATGCCGCGCTTTCGAGTCTCGACCAAGGCGCGGACGGTTTTATCATGGATGCCGAAAGCGAATATGACGCGTCCGGCCAATCCACCGCCGCGCAGCAATATTGCGCCGGTATTCGCGCGCGCTATCCCAATACGTTCCTCGCTTTCGCGCCGATCTATGACGTGGTGAATGTTGCGCAGCATCCGAATTTTCCCGCAACGGTGTTCGGACGTTATTGCGATGCCGCGATGCCCCAGGATTATTGGCAGTATTACGGCGATACGCCACCGCAAATGGTGGCGGACATGGATACCGTGTGGACCACCTGGCAAAATGGATTGACCGGCACCAATCGGCAGGCGATCAAACCGATCATTCCCATCGGGCAATCGGCTTCGCTTCTGGGCACTGAAGTGGCGGCGGACATCACGGATTTCGTGGCCAGTCTCAAGGGCGACAAAAATCCGGCCAGCGCGGGTGGTTATCACGGCGTGAGTTTCTATAGCTGCCAGACTCGCACGACAAATATGGATTTGGGAATTGCGACGGCACAGTTTTCAAATCCAGTGCTGCCCACGCCGCCCCAGTTCAAGAGTATTAGTATGACGAGCGGCGGGGTGGTGTTGGATTTGGCCGGGCAGACGAATGGGAATTACGCGATTGATATTTCTAGCGACCTCGCGACCTGGACGCCGCTTTTCTATTTCACGATGACGAGCGGCGATTATCAATATCTGGATAACTTCAGCACAAACACTGGCCAAATCTTTTATCGCGTGCGATTGATCTATCCGTAAGGCCGCGTTATTTCACCAATTCAGCGAGGGTCAAGGCCAGCACCTGCACTCCGCGCTCAATTTGTTCCGGCGAGGAATATTCGTCCGGACGATGGCTCACACCGCCGCGGCAGGGGATGAAGATCATCGTGGTCGGGCAAATCTGCGCCATGAATAGCGAATCGTGATACGCGCGGCTGATCATTTTTTTGACGGGCAAGCCAAGTTGCGCGCCAGCGGCGGCGACGGTTGCGACCAGTTGCGCATCGCAAATGGCAGGGGCGTCCACGTTCAATCGTTCCAGCGCAAGAGTGACGCCGCGTCGCGCACAAATCTGCGCCGCATTTTTTTCGATGCGCGCCAGGGCGGCGTCGCGCGTGGCGAGTTGGGTATCGCGAAAATCTATTTCCATCCACGCGCGGCACGGCACGCTATTCACTGCGCCGGGTTCGATGCGCAACACTCCCGTTGTGCCGACCGTGTCCGGGCTGCCGCTCGTCAACGCCGCCTGTTCCACGTCCAGCGCGATCTCGGCGGCGGCGAGCAAGGCGTCGTGGCGGATCGGCATGAGCATCGCGCCCGCGTGCCCGCCGACTCCGGTCAGTTGCGCGCGAAGCGTGCTCGGCGCGGCGATTTTTTCCACGACGCCGATGGGCAAATTTTCCTGCTCGAGCAAAGGCCCCTGCTCGATGTGCAACTCGACAAAGCCCGCGTACGTTTTTGGCGCGAGTCGCACGGTGCGCAAATCCTTGCCGCCAAATCCCGCCGCGCCGCGCAATTCCTCCAAAGTTTTTCCATCCGGATCGCGCAACGATGCGGCTTTTTCCAGCGACATCGCGCCCGCGAGCATGCGGCTGCCGAGACAACCGATGCCAAATCGTGTCGGCTCTTCCGCGGTGAACACGATTAATTCGATGCCGCGTTTCGGTTGGATGCCCGCGGCTTGCAGCGCGCGAATCGCTTCGATTGCGCCGAGCACGCCGACGACTCCATCATAGCGTCCGGCGTTTGGGATGGCGTCAATGTGCGAACCGGTGGCGACCGGCGCGAGTGAAGGGTCAGCGCCATTCCAGCGCGCAAAAATATTTCCGACCGCATCTTCGCGAATGGCGAGTTGCGCTTCGCGGCACAAATTTTTGACGAATTCGCGCGCGCGCAAATCGGCTTCGGAAAAAAGCACGCGCGTCACGACCGGCGCGGGCGCGGCGGAAATCGCCGCCAGATCATCAATCTGTTTCTGCAACCGCGCGCCGTCAATTTTCAAAGAGGAACTCATCGCAACTCACATCGGATCGCGATTCACGTCTTTGTAATAAATATAGCTCGCGGGAGTTTTACCCATTGCGACAAACCATTGCGGACAGTAGGGCGCCATCCAGATCACGTCGTTCGTTTGCACCGGATGATAATCGCAGCCAAGGCGATAAACGCCCTGGCCGGAAAGCATCAGGAGGCCGTGCTCCATCACGTGCGTCTCGACGAATGGCAGCGTCGCTCCCGGTTGATACGTAAAAATATTCACGGCCATATCGAACCTGGGATCGTCGTAAAGCAACACCTGAAGGCGCGCGTCTTCATTGCCGAGAAATGGCTGGCCTTTTACTTCGCGCTGGTGGCCGATGATCGTGTCCGGCACGGCTGAGCCCGCGAGCGGCACATAAATTTTTTGAAAGATCAGCAGCTTTGCGTCAGAGCCGTGAAAGTGAATATCCTTGCCGGGCGGCACGTAAACGAAACTGCCCGCTTCGAGGCGATTGCGTTTGGAGTTAAACGTCACGCTCGCGTTGCCTTCGATGACATAGACAAAATATTCGGTGTCGCCCGTGTTGCCCCGGCCCTGACCCTCTTTGCCCAGGGTAATGAGAAACTGGCAAAAGCGCGCGCCCATCGCCGGCGAGATAAGCACGTTGCAGGTCACATTTTCCCAGCCCGGCAGCATGCTCGGCACGAAGCCGCTCGGTGTGAGCAGGGCATAACGGTCTTTCACCACATTGCGCGTTGCACCAAACAATTCAGTCATTTGCGTTCTCCATTGGGTTGCGATTTCACGGTCTGACCAATTCTCCTAAAGCCTTTGCCGTGATTTTTCCATCTTTAAATACCGTGCGACCGCGCACGAACGTCTGCGCCACCTTGCCGCGCAGCTTGCGGCCCACGTAAGGACTCTGCTTATGGCGATAAAATAAATCTTTTTGTTCCACGGTAAATTCCGCCGCCAAATCCACGAGCGCGAGGTCGGCATCGCCGCCGATTTTAATCGCGCCTTTGCGTTCCGGCAGATTGAAGCGTTGCGCGACATTGAACGAAAGCATCCTCGCCAGCAGCGGCAACGCGATCTCCCGCTGCACGTGGCCTTCCGTGATCAACAGCGGCAGCGTGTGCTGCGCGCCGGAAATTCCGCCCCACACTTTGAAAAAGTTCGCGTCGCGTTTCATGTCCGGCGGCGCGGGCGAATGATCGGAGCCGATGGTCGTGACGTGTTCGGTGGCGACGTGATGCCACAGGGTGCGTTGAACGGTGGCCATCCGCAACGGCGGCGCGCATTTCGCCACCGCGCCGAGCTTGAGCACGTCATCTTCCGTGAGCACCAGATAATGCGGGCAGGTTTCACACGTCACGTCCGCGCCCATCGCGCGCGCCTTGGCCACCAGCGCGACGCCTTTGCCGCTGCTTACATGGACGATGTGCAGCGCGCAACCGGTTTCACCCGCAATCGCAATCGCGCGGCGGATCGCTTCAAGCTCCGCGGCGATCGGACGCGAAATGAGATAATCGCGAATGCTGGTTTTGCCGGCGCGTAATTGTTTCGCGGTCAACTCACTGGTCAACCTTTCGCTTTCGGCGTGCACGGCGACAATTTTTTTTAACTGCGCGGCGCGCTTCATGCCTTCGCGCAAGGTCGTGTCGTCCACGCTCGCAAAATCCTCGATGCCGCTGTTCGACATGAAAGCCTTGAAACCGATGACGCCGCGTTCGGCAAGTTCGCCGAGCTTGTCCACGTTGCCGGGAACCAATCCGCCCCAAAACGCGAAGTCCACCAGCGAACTGGCGCGCGCGGCGGCAAGTTTCAGATCGAAGCTGGCGGCATCCACGGTCGGCGGATGCGCGTTGAGCGGCATATCGAAAAAAAGCGTGCCGCCACCGGCAGCGAGCGATTGCGAACCCGTGGCGAGGCCTTCCCATTCCGCGCGGCCGGGTTCGTTGAAATGAACATGGGCATCAATCACGCCCGGAAAAACGTGGAGGCCAGACGCATTGATTTCCGCTTTGCCCGACGCGGTAAGATTCGGTTCGAGCGCGACGATTTTCCCGCCGGCCACGCCGACGTCCACTGATCGCAACTCAGTGGGCGTGACGACCGTTCCGCCGCGCAGGATTAAATCGAGTTTGCCCATATTATACTATAATATGATTTAACGCTCAGCGCGAAGGCAGCTTTTGCGGATTTGCCAGCAGCAGAAGAAAGTTATTCATCACCGCAATCGCCACCGCGACATCTTCGACCGTCACCGACTCGTCGGGATGATGGCTGATGCCGCCTTTGCAGCGGACGAAGAGCATCGCCACCGGCGTGATGTCGCCCATGACGGCGGCATCGTGGCCTGCGCCGCTGGGAAGTTCGATGACGCCCATGAGATGCTGCCGCGCGGCTTTCGCGAGCAACGCGGACAAATCATGCGAGCACGGAACTGATTCCACATCGTGCACGATTTCCCATTCCAACGGCGTGTGGCGTTTGCCGGCGATTTGCGCAGCGAGTTCCTGCAAGTGCGCGCAGGCGTTATGCCGAGTTTGGTCCTGCGCGTGGCGGACATCTATGCTCAGGATGACTTCGCCGGGAATGACATTGCTCGCGCCGGGTTGCGCTTCGATTTGCCCAACGGTGGCCACGAGTCCGGCTTGTGACTGCGCGTGTTTTTCCACGGCGACAATCAATTCTGCGGCGGCGGCCAGCGCGTCGCGGCGCAGCGACATCGGCGTGGTTCCCGCATGCCCGGCTTGTCCGGTGAAGCGCGCGCGAATGCGGGTTTGCCCGGCAATGGCGGTGACGACGCCCACCGGTTGATTTTTTTCCTCGAGCACCGGGCCTTGTTCGATGTGGACTTCCGCGTAGCCGAGCAGTTGGTGAGGATCGCGCCGCGCAGATGCGAGTTGATCCGGCTGGCCGCCGAACGCGCTGATCGCCTCGCTCATGGTGACGCCGCGCACGTCAAACCGTTTCAAATCCGGCGCCTTGAACGAGCCCGCGAGCGCCTTGCTGCCGAGATAAGTCGTTTGATAGCGCACGCCTTCTTCATCGGCGAAACCGATGACTTCAAGGGCGAAGGGCAGGTGAATTTTTTGTTCGCGCAAATGCTGGACGCACGCAATCGCGGTGATGACACCGAGCGGGCCGTCATATTTTCCGGCGTCGCGAACGGTGTCGAGATGCGAGCCGAGGAGAAACGTTTTCGCGCGTTCGTTTTGGCTGGGATAATGGCCGATGAGATTGCCGATGGCATCCTCGGAAGTGGTCATGCCGGCTTCGCGCATCCAGCCGGCCACGAGGTCATTCGCCTGGCGCATCGCGGGCGAACAAAACGTGCGCGTCAAACGGTCCGGCTCTTCGCTGATGCGGCCAAGCGCGTCAATCCGCTGCATGACGGTTTGCGCGAGCGTATTAATATTCATATCTCAACTTCCGCGATACGTGCTGTAAGCCCACGGCGAAACCAGCAGCGGCACATGATACGCAGCCTGCGCATCGGCAATGCCGAACCGCACCGGCACGCGCTCAAGAAAGGGAACGTCCGTCTTCACCGCAACTTTCTGCGCGAAATATTCCGCGACATAAAAAACCAATTCGTACATGCCCGCGCGCATTTCGTCCGCCGCCAGCAATGGCGCGTCGCTCCGGCCATCAGCATTCGTTTGAATCGTCTTCAAAAGTTTGGGCGAACCCGAGGCCAGCGACCAGAGTTCGATTTTCATGCCGCGCGCGGGACAGCCGTGCGCGGTATCGAGAACGTGCGTGCTTAATTTGCCGGGCATAATATTTTTATTTCTGAACCAAATCTTCGAGCCGCAGGCGGGCGATCTTGCCGATCTCCGTGAGCGCCGCGGTGATTTCCTGTTCGCGCGAATTTTTCAAGCGCATTTCAAATCCCTTGAGGATGGCTGCCTTTTTGTTGAGCCGCGCGCAAATCACAAATGGAAAGTCAAACTTCTCGCGGTACGCCTGATTATTTTTTTGGAACAACGCGATTTCATCCGCATTGAGTTGGCCAAGGCCCGCGCTCGCCTGTTCGCGATTGGATTCCGGCGTCAACGTGCCCGCCAGGGCAGCACGACCCACAAGATCGGGATGCGCCCGGATGAGCGCGACTTGTTTGGCGTCGTCCGCCTTTGCGACCACGTCGGTCATCACGCGATTCAGTGCCTCAACATCCGCAAACGGTCGCGATGACCACGCCGCATCCGCAATCCACGGCGAATGCTCGAACACCGGGCCGACGACGCAAACAAATTCCGCGCGGTCGAGGGAATTGAGTTGGCTGAGAGTCATGCAAATAAACCTTACGCCGCGCCGCTGGAAAATTCCAACACCGCTTACGCGTGGCTGCGAATCCAATTCATCGTTTTGTCCGCGAGCTTGTCGAAGGCCGTCACGCACAGTTCCAAATGTTCCTCGCGCGTGTCTTCGATTTTATTGTGGCTGATGCCGTGGAGGCTTTGCACGAACATCATCACTGTCGGCACGCCGGCGCGCGCGACTTCGGCGGCGTCATGCAGCGGGCCCGACGGCAGGCGAAAGCGTTTGCCACAGGTCTCGTGAATGGCGTCGTCGCAGAATTCAATCAACTGCGGATTGAACAACACCGGCTCGATTTGCCACAGGCGGTCCCACGCGACCTGCACATTTCCGTCGCGCGCAAATTTTTCGCTGGCCTCGCGGGCGTCCCGCAACATCAACGCGAGCGCGGCGGCGTCGAGATGGCGTTGGTCGAGCGTGATGCGGCATTCCTCAACGACGCTGGTGACGATGCCGGGTTTCGTCGTGCAGGAACCGATCGTGCAGACGCCGCCGTGGCGCGCGGCGATGGCGTAAATTTCCTGGCTCATTTTTCCGGCGGCGAGAAAGGCGTCCTTGCGGCGATTCATCGGCGTGCTGCCGGAGTGCGCGGCCTGTCCGCGAAACGTGATCGCATGACGTTCGACGCCGAACGTGCCGAGCACCGCGCCGAGCGGCAAATCCAAATCGAGCAGCACCGGCCCCTGCTCGATGTGCAATTCCAAATACGCCGCCGCCTGGCTCAGTTCGCGATGGCTGTCTTTCACGCGCTCGAAGTCCACGCCGATTTCCTTGAGCGCATCGGGCAGGCGAATGCCGTCCTTATCTTTCAAGCCGCGCGCCTCGTCCATATTCAACGTGCCGGAACAAGCGGACGAGCCGAACAAACTTTTGCCGAAGCGCGCGCCTTCTTCATCCGCCCAATCCACGAGGCGAATGGTGATGGGCGGTTTGCCGTCATATTGCGAATGGATGCGGCGCAAAATTTCGACACCGGCCATGACATTCAAACAGCCGTCGAGCCAGCCGCCGTTGGGGACGGAATCAATGTGGCCGCCAATGAGCAAGGCGCGTTCGCTCGCGCCGACAAGGGTGGTCCACAAATTGCCGGCGGCATCGGTGTGCGTTTGCACGGGCAAGGCGGCGAGCTTTTCCTTGAGCCACGCGCGGGCGGTGAGCCAGGTCTTGGTGAAGGCGACACGCTGCGCGCCGTGGGCATCGCCGGTGAGGGCGCGAAGCTCTTTGAGTTCGGCGACAGTGCGTTTGGGATCGAGAGAAGCGCTCATGGAATTTGAGGAAATTTTAGTATGTATGCGTAATAATTATTTTCGCGAGCGCAACTGATTTTCTTTCCTTCGGCCTTCCCTTATGCCATAGATAGGCCGTTGCCGGTGCGGCCCGCGAGTAAAAAATGCTTTAGCAAATCAAAAATTGAAAGACTAAATCTATGCCAACCCTTGCCACGACCGTTGACGGATTAAAATTGCCGAATCCCTTTGTCATCGGCTCCGGCCCGCCCGGCACGAACCTCAACGTGATCTTCAAGGCGTTCCAGGAAGGCTGGGGCGCGGTCATCGCGAAGACCGTGAGCCTGGATGCTTCGAAGGTCGTCAACGTCACGCCGCGTTATGGAAAATTGCTCGCGCAAAGCGGCGAAGTTGTGGGCTGGGAAAATATCGAGTTGATCAGCGACCGGCCGTTCAAGCTTTGGGAGGACGAATTTAAAAAATGCAAAGACCAATTTCCCGATCGCATCCTCATCGCTTCCATCATGGAGGAATATCGCAAGGACGCGTGGGTGGAAATTGTGGAGCGCTGCCAGAACGTGGGCGTGGATGCGTTTGAGTTGAATTTTTCGTGCCCGCACGGTTTGCCGGAACGCAAGATGGGCGCGGCGATGGGGCAGGACCCGGACGTGCTGGAGGAAGTTTGCGGCTGGGTGATGAAGGCGGCGAAGATACCGGTGTGGGCGAAGATGACGCCGAACGTCACGCACATCGAAGACCCAACGCGCGCGGCCTTGCGTGGCGGCGTGACGGGCATCAGCGCGATCAACACGATCCGCAGTGTCATCGGCGTGAATCTGGATACGCTGCGACCCGAGCCGAGCGTGGAAGGTTACACGACGCCGGGCGGTTATTCGTGCAAGGCGGTGAAACCGATCGCGCTGCGGATGGTGATGGAAATCGCGCAGGTGATTCGCCACGAATTTCCCGGGCGTTCGCTGTCGGGCCTTGGCGGGGTCGAGAGCGGGAACGACGCGGCGCAATTTATTTTGCTGGGCTCGGACACGGTGCAGGTTTGCACGGGCGTGATGAAATTCGGCTACGAATGCGTGAAGCCGATGTGCGAGGAATTGCTCGCGTTCATGGAGAAGCATCAATTTGAAACGCTCGCGGATTTCAAGGGCAAGAGCCTTGATTATTTCACGACCCACGCCGACCTGGTGAAACGCCAGCAGGAACGCAAGGCCGCGCAAAAAGCCGCCGCCCCGAAAAAAGACGTCGTGAAGGCCGATGGCGAATGGCGCGGGGATGAATTCGTGAAGCAGTCGGATGCGCTGTCGCGCGGCTAAAAAATCAAATCTGTGTACGAGTTTCGGAATATGGATAAGCGCATGGAAAAGGCGGCAACTTATCGTTGTCTGTGTTGTGGCGAATAAAAGGTCTGTGAGAAAACCGCTTACAAATGAGATTTAAGGAAAACCAAATAGATTCGTCTGCTACGCAATACTTTTGGAAATCGCGATTTGTAGTGTCGCGCATGTTCATCCAACGCTTCTCATTAACCCCCAGCTTTAGGTGGGGGTCGCACGAGCGCGTGACGCAGAAACCGTTTTAACGGTTTCCCTACCCATGTCACACAACTCCTACTCGCGTTGCTGGCTCCATCTAGTGTGGGCCACGCATGCTCGTGAGCGTCTGCTGCCGCCGGGCGCGGCGGTGAAAGTTTCCGACTTCCTGACTCAATATGCGCGGGACAAGGGGCTGTACATGAAAATAAATTTCGTGAATGCCGATCACGTCCATACATTGATTGATCTTCCAACGAATATGACCATTGAGGACGCGGCGCAATTATTCAAAGGCGCTTCGTCGCATTGGATCAACTCAAGCAACCTGATTCGTGGGAAATTTGCGTGGGGAAAAGGTTATGGCGCCTTCTCGGTTTCGCAATCGGATGTGGCGCGCGTTGCTGAGTATATATCCGACCAGGCGGAGCATCATCGCACCAAGTCTTTCGCTGAAGAGTATGAGCGGTTTGTGAAGGTGTATGGGTTGGTTTGGCGCGGGGAGGAAACTGTTAAAACGGTTTCTGCGTCGCGCGCGTCGGTGGTCCCCTCGCTGAAGCGAGGGGTTAATGAGAAGCGCTCGGTTGGTGGGCGCTCTCGACAAATGTAAAAATAGTCGCGAACTGTAATTCATCATGAACCTAATTCAAACCGTTGCTTTCAACCATACATGCGATCGTCTTCGGAAGGTTATGCATGGTTTTGTTTAATTATTTCGGTGTGGGCACGCCAGAGCCAAACCGTAATGACGTATCAAGTCAAAAGCATGAATCAAAAATTTGTGATCGGGATTTTTTAATTTAGAATAATTGAATTATGAGCACTCTTACACCTTGCCCGCATTTTATTGGCGGCGAATGGCGCGCCGCGACGGGCGGCGCGACGACGCCGGTTTTTAATCCTTCCACTGGCGAGGTCATCGCTGAATGTCCGGTCGGCACGGCGGCGGATGTCAAGGCGGCAGTGGAGGCGGCGGCGGCGGCGTTTCCGGCGTGGCGCGATACGCCGCCGGTCGAGCGCGCGCGGGTGTTCTTCCGTTTGCGCCAACTGGTCGAGCAAAATTTCGACAAGCTTTGCCAGGTGGTTACGCGTGAGCACGGCAAGACTCACGCCGAGGCGCGCGGCAGTGTTTTTCGCGGCATCGAAAATATTGAATACGCTTGCGGCATCCCTTCGCTGCTCATGGGCGACACGCTGGAGAATCTCGCGCGCGGGGTGGATTGCGAGACGCATCATCAGCCGCTGGGCGTTTGTGCGGGCATCACGCCGTTTAATTTTCCGCTGATGGTTCCGCTATGGATGTTTCCGGTGGCCATCGCCTGCGGAAATACGTTTGTGCTCAAGCCGAGCGAAAAAGTTCCGTTGAGCGCGATCCTGCTGGGCGAACTGCTGGAGCAGGCGGGCTTGCCGAAGGGCGTTTTCAATATCGTTCACGGCGGGCGCGACTGCGTGGACGCCTTGCTCACGCATCCGCAGGTGCGCGCGATTTCGTTTGTCGGTTCGTCGCCGATTGCGAAATACATTTACGAAACCGGGACGCGCAATGGCAAACGCGTTCAGGCCAATGGCGGCGCGAAAAATTACATCGTCATCATGCCGGATGCGGATATGGGGAAGAGCGTGGAGAATCTCGCGACGGCGGCGTTTGGTTGCGCGGGCGAGCGTTGCATGGCGGGTTCGACGGCGCTGCCGGTCGGCAAGGCGGCGGAGCGTTTGATGCCCGCGCTGATCGAAGCGGCGCGCGCCATCAAGGTTGGCCCGACGGACCGCGCGGCGCAGCCGGACATGGGGCCGGTCATCACCGCGCAGCATCGCGACCGCGTTTTGAGTTTACTGGCCAGCGGTGAGAAGGAAGGCGCGAAGCTGGTTTGCGATGGGCGCGAGGTGAAAATTCCCGACGCGCCCAAGGGTTTTTTCGTCGGCGCAACGGTCGTGGATAATGTGCAAACGACGATGACGCTGGCGCGGGAGGAAGTTTTTGGGCCGGTGTTGAATGTCATGCGCATGGAGGATCTTGACCAGGCGATTGCGCAGGCGAACAAATCTTCTTTCGGCAACGGCGCGAGCATTTTCACAAATTCCGGCATGGCGGCGCGGGAGTTCAAGCATCGCGTGAAGGCCGGCATGGTAGGCATCAACGTGGGTGTGCCCGCGACGATGGCGATGTTCGCGTTCACGGGTTGGGACGATTCCTTCTACGGCGATCTGCACATCCAAGGGCGCGAAGGCGTGCAATTTTTTACGCAACAAAAAGTTGTCACGACGCGCTGGTTTAGCGAAGGTGTGGGGGATGTGTGGAAAAAATAATACCAGAAAGATCAGATCGGATCTGAGCAAAACGAGGAACGGCCGTGCCAGGTGAGGACGCGGCGCAATTCCATCAAATAGTGCTGGCGGCGGATGAGTTGCCGGCGTGGGTTCGGGAAAATGTTGGCAATGCCCGAAGCATTGATCAGCATGTTCTCAATCAAAGCTATCTTGATTTTTTGAAGGAACAGATTTCGCTTTCGCTGCGAGGTCCCAAGTGGTCGGAAGAGATGCAGAAACGCCACGATATTCTGGCGCCATTGCGCGGCAAGAAATTGATGAGCGGCATCATTATCGCCGGGGCGGACAACTGCTATCTCAAGCTGGATCCTGAAGCGAAACGCGTGCTTTATTGGGACATTTATCAAACCAAGAAAAAACCGGCAACCCCCTGAATTATGTCGCTCTTGATAAAAAATGGCGAGATCGTCACGGCCAGCGAACGCTACGTCGCGGATATTTTTTGCGAAGGCGAAACCATCACGCGGATTGATCGCAATATCGCCGCGCCCGCGGGCGCCGAGGTGATTGATGCCACCGGCAAATTTGTCTTTCCCGGGTTCATTGATCCGCACGTGCATATATATCTGCCGTTCATGGGCACGTATTCGAAGGACACCTACGAGACGGGCAGCAAGGCCGCGCTCGCGGGCGGCACGACGACGCTGATCGAGATGTGCTGCCCGGCGCGGCAGGACGAGGCGCTGGCGGGATTTGAATTGTGGATGTCGCAGGCGGCGGGAAAATCGGCGTGCGACTTTACGTTTCACATGGGCGTGACGAAGTTCGACGCGAACACGGAAAAGCAACTGCGCGAAATCGTGCGCCGCGGCATCAGTTCGTTCAAAATTTTTCTGGCGTACAAAGGCGCGTTCGGGATTGACGATGCGGAGTTGTATCGCACGCTCAAGCTCGCGAAGGAGTTGGGTGTCATCGTGACGGCGCATTGCGAAAACGAAACGCTCGTGGCGGAGCGGCAAAAAGAATTGCTCGCGGCGGGCAAGACCGATCCGGCGCAACATCACGAGAGCCGTCCGCCGATCGTGGAAGCCGAAGGCGTGCACCACTTGATGACGTTCGCGGAAATCACGGGCGCGGCGACTTACATCGTGCATTTGAGCTGTGAAGAGGCGTTGAAGGAAGCGATTGCGGCGCGCGAACGCGGCGTGCGCGTCAATGTCGAGACGCTGATCCAATATCTCGTGCTCGATAAAAGTTACGCGGAGAAACCGAATTTTGAGGGCGCGAAATACGTGATGTCGCCGCCGCTGCGCGATGTGAAAAATCAAACGGTGTTGTGGAATGGTCTGCGTTCCGGTTTGGTGAATACAGTCGCGACGGACCATGCGCCATTTGATTTCAACGGCCAGAAACCAATGGGCAAAGATGATTTCACGAAGATTCCCAATGGCATTCCGTCGCTGGAGGAACGCGTCAATTTGCTTTACACGCATGGAGTGAAAACGGGGAAGATTGATTTGCATACGTTCGTGAATGTGGGCAGCACACAGGTCGCGAAGCTGTTCGATTTGTTCCCGCGCAAAGGCACGATCCAGCCGGGCAGCGATGCCGATCTCGTGGTTTATGATCCGAATTATCGCGGCACGATTTCAGCGAAGACGCAGATGATGAATGTGGATTACAGCGCGTTTGAAGGATGGAAGCTTGAGGGGCGTCCGAGCGTGGTGACTGTGCGCGGAGAAGTCGCGGTGCGGGAGGGGAAATTTGTGGGGAAGGTTGGGCGCGGGAAATTTCTTGAGCGCAAGCCGAGTCATTTTTGATTATCTTTGCAGGGCGATAGTTAAATAATCTTCGTTGAGACTCGGCACACGGTGCATCATCAAGCGCGCCCCCTCCCCGGCCCTCCCCCGCAACTTCGTTGCAGGAGAGGGAGAAGAAGCGCGGGAGTTTTTGCGGTATTTTATTGCGTGTGCGAGCGGTGACTAATTTCCGCATGGGTGAATTTTAAGCTGGGGAAATAGTTACGGCTCGCGAGTACGCTCGCCCTCGCATTAAAACGGCGGCCATGGACCGCCGCTACAGTTTCAACGAGGGCTTGATTTTACGTGGGTTTCCTGCGTTCATCTTTTTCCAATGACCGCGCCGTCGCGGTTTTACCTACGAATGAATCCCACTGATATCGGGGCATTGGAACAAAGCTCGCTTTACAGCCCCGACCTCGCACCTGTCCCGATTGAGCGGCGCAAATGGTCCATGTGGAATTTCGCCGCGCTGTGGATTTCGATGGCGGCGTGCATCCCGACTTACATGCTGGCGTCGTCGCTGATCGGCGAGGGCATGAATTGGTCGCAAGCCATTCTCACGATCTTTCTAGCGAACGTCATCGTGCTCATACCGATGATTCTCAACGCGCACGCGGGCACACGCTACGGAATTCCGTTTCCGGTTTTTTGCCGCGCGGCATTTGGCACGAAGGGCGCAAATGTTCCGGCGCTGTTGCGCGCGCTGGTCGCGTGCGGATGGTTCGGCATCCAGACGTGGATCGGTGGAAATGCGATTTATAAAATTCTCGGCATCTTCGTGCCCGCGCTGGCGAGCGGCTCGGCGGCGAATGAATTCGGCATCACGCCGGCGCAGTTCGTTTGCTTCATGTTTTTTTGGGCGATCAACATGCTCATCATCTACAAGGGCATTGATTCCATTCGCGTGCTGCTGAGCATCAAGGCGCCGCTCCTGATCGTGCTGGGATTGGCGCTGCTTGCGTGGGCGTATCATTACGCGGGCGGCTTCGGGCCGATTCTTTCGCAGCCCTCGGTGTTCGCGCCGGGGCAGCCGAAGGCGGGACAATTCTTCGGATTCTTCGTGCCGGCGTTGACGGGCATGATCGGCTTTTGGGCGACGCTTTCGCTCAACATCCCCGACTTCTCGCGTTATGCGCGTTCGCAGCGCGACCAAGTGCTGGGGCAAACGATTGGCTTGCCGTTCACGATGGCGTTGTATGCGTTCATCGGCGTGGCCGTGACTTCGGCGACCACTATTATATACGGCACGACGATTTGGGACCCGGTGGACGTGCTCACGCGTTTCAAAAATCCGGTGGTGCTCATCATTGCGATGCTGGCCTTGTGCATCGCCACGCTCGCGACCAACATCGCGGCGAACGTCGTGAGTCCCGCGAATGACTTTGCGCATCTGGCGCCGCGAAACATTTCATTTCGCACCGGTGGGTTTATAACGGGTATCATCGGTGTGCTCATCATGCCGTGGAAACTGGTGGCCGATCCTTCGGGATATATTTTTACCTGGCTGGTGGGTTATAGCGCGTTGCTCGGCCCGATTGGCGGGATCCTGATTGCGGATTATTTCGTTTTGCGGAGGCGGCAACTTTCGCTTACTGATTTGTACGATCCTGAAGGCGCTTATGTTTATACGAGCGGAATAAGCTGGGTGGCGATGGTTTCGCTCCTGCTCAGCATCTTGCCGAACCTGCCGGGATTTCTGATCACGATCAAAGCATGGCCGGCATCATGGCCCGCGCCGGAATTTTTTGTGACGCTGTACAGTTACGCGTGGTTTGTGGGTTTTGGGTTGGCGTTCGGACTCTATATCGGGTTGCGAAAAATTGCCGGTGCAAAATAACTTCATTGGCACAGCAAAATTAATACTACGCATGCGTATCTCTATTTCCACAAAAGCATTCGTTTGGCTTGCCTGCCACCGCATGCGAGCGTAAGCTTTCTTTTTATATTATCGAGTTATGAAAACACCGACATTGCCCGCTTTTGATTATCAACCGAAGCCTTATACCGGACCGTCGTCCGAAGAAGTTTTGCGTTTGCGCAAAGAGTTTTTGAGTCCCGCGCTTTTTCTTTATTACAAAAAGCCGGTGATGTTTGTCGAAGGCAAGGCGCAATATTTGTTCGATGAAAAAGGGCGGCGTTACCTGGACGGCCTCGGCGGCATCGTCACCGTCAGCGTGGGGCATTGCCATCCGCACGTCGTGGAAGCGGTGCGCAAGCAAAATGAAACGCTCCAGCATTCGACGACGATTTATTTGCACCCGAACATTTCCGAGTACGCGCAGAAGCTCGCGTCGAAAATGCCGGGTGATTTGAAGGTGGTGTATTTCGTCAACTCCGGCTCCGAGGCGAACGACCTGGCGCTGCTGATGGCGCGCGCCTACACGGGCAATTACGACATGATCGCGCTGCGCAATTCGTATCACGGCGGCAATTCCTCGGGCATGTCGGTGACCTCGCACAACACCTGGAAATTTAACGTGCCGCACAGCTTCGGCGTGCATCACACCTTGACGCCCGATCCGTATCACGGCGCGTGGGGCCGCAACGATCCCGATGCCGGAAAAAAATACGCGGCGGATGTTAAGCAGGTGATTGAGTTCGCCACGTCGGGACAAGTGGCGGGCTTCATCGCGGAATCCATCCAGGGCGTGGGCGGCGTGGTGGTGTTTCCCGACGGTTATTTGAAACATGCTTATGAGCACGTGCGCGCGGCGGGTGGCGTGTGCATCGCCGATGAAGTGCAAGCGGGTTTTGGCCGCACGGGCACGCATTTCTGGGGATTCGAAACGCAGGGCGTGATTCCCGACATCGTCACGATGGCGAAGGGCATCGGCAACGGCTGTCCGCTGGCGGCGGTGGTCACGACTCCGCAGATCGCGAGCGTGCTGGCGAAGCGAATTCATTTCAATACGTTCGGCGGCAACCCGGTAGTTTGCGCGCAGGGCAAGGCAGTGCTCGAAGTGATCGAAAAAGAAAATTTGCAGGCGAACGCCTTGAAGATCGGCAATTACATTCTCACCGGGCTCGAAAAATTGAAGGCGAAATACAACATCATTGGCGACGTGCGCGGCAAGGGTTTGATGCTGGGCATCGAACTGGTGAAAGATCGCACGACGAAAGAGCCGGCGAAATCGGAATGCGCGCAGGTGGTGGAAGTCTGCAAAGACCTGGGCTTGCTGGTCGGCAAGGGCGGCCTCTACGGCAGCGTGATTCGTTTCGCGCCGCCGATGTGCGTGACGCAGGCGGACGCGGATTTCATGCTCGAAGTGTTCGACGCCGCGTTCAGCACGCTCTGACAATTAAATGGACCTTCATCTCAACGAATGGCTGCAACTGGCGTTTCGCTGGGCGCACGTCTTCGCGGGCATCATGTGGGTGGGCGCGACGTATTATTTCACCTGGCTCGACGGGCGGTTTGTGGAGCTGGAGGAAAAAGTGGCGAAGGGCGAGAACCCGGAGAAATACGTCTGGATGGTCCACAGCGGGGGGTTTTATCTCGTCGAAAAACAAAAGCGCCCGACGATGATGGGGCAGACGCTGCACTGGTTTCGCTGGGAGGCGGCGTTCACGTGGCTCACGGGAGTCGTCCTGTTTGTGATGCTGTATTATCACGGCGGGTTGATGGAGGAATTTGAAGATCCGAAACTTAGCAACCTTGCGGCGATCATCCTGAGCGTGGGAATGATCTTGGGCGGCTGGGTGATTTACGATTTGGTTTGGAAATTTTGCAAGCAGGAGACGGTGGGGATTGTCATTTCGTATTTGCTGATCGTGGCGACGGCGTGGGTGTCGTGCCATTACTTCGCGGCGCGAGCGGCATATTTGCAGTTGGGGGCGATGATGGGGACGATCATGGCGGCGAATGTGTGGATGGTGATTTTGCCGGCGCAAAAGCGAATGGTCGCCGCGCTGAAGGATGGCCGCGAACCGGATTATAACGAAGGCGCGCGCGCGAAAGGGCGCTCGAAACATAATTCGTTCATCGTCATCCCGGTCGTGTTCATCATGATCAGCAATCATTATCCGTTCACGTACGGGAGCAGTTATAATTGGATCATTTTGTCGGCGCTGGTTTTGGTCGGCTGGGGCGCGGCGAAGATGATTCGGCGGGCGTGAGAATTTTTGTGCACGGTTCGGCGGTCATAAGCCGCGGCTACAGAGGATGCTGTTATTCCCTTCACTTTCTTCGGTGGATGTGACAAATGTGAGTTGCGGATTAAACCCTTCCGCAACATATACACGCAAGCAATCAACGTGCAACCAACCGAACCGGACAAGCCGATAGATACCAAGCCGTCAACGGGTCTCTCCGACCCCGAGCGGTGGGTGGAAGCGTATGGCGATTATTTGTTCAAGTTCGCGCTGATCCGGTTGCGCGACGCCACGAAGGCGGAGGACGCGGTGCAGGAAACTTTCCTGGCGGCGTTGAAGGGCGGGAAAACTTTCGCGGGCCGGTCGGCGGAAAAAAGCTGGCTGGCGGGAATCCTTAAAAATAAAATTTACGATTATTATCGCAAGGCGAGCCGCGAGACTTCATTCACTGATCTGGAATTTTTTTCGCAGGATGAAGGCGAGAGTTTCGTGAACGACGGCGCGATCCGGGGCGCCTGGAACGGAGACGCGGCGCCGCAGGAATGGGCGCACCCGGGCCAGAGCCTGGATGACGAGCGGTTTTGGAAAACCTACCGCGATTGCTGCGATAAGCTGCCGAAAAATGTGGCGGCGGTTTTCAGTTTGCGCGAGGTGGACGGCGTGGCGAGCAAGGAGATTTGTGCGTTGCTCAAGATTTCCGACAGCAACCTGTGGGTGATGCTGCATCGCGCGCGGATGTCGTTGCGCCGCTGCCTGGAAACGAACTGGTTTGCCCACGAAAAATAAAATGAAATTGGATGTAAGGATTGTGAAGCCCGCGCGACGAAATTAAATGCGGTGTTGTACCCGCATGCTGAAAATGGACGCCGTTAAAAAAATCCTCGCGCTGATGCTGCCGTCGTGCCGGAAGGCCGCGGAATTGCAGTCGGAAGCGCTGGATGGGCGATTGCCGGTGTCGCGGCGGTTTGGGTTGTGGTTCCATCTGCTGCTTTGTAAGTGGTGTCGCGATTATGGCGAGCAGTTGCGATTTCTAAGTCATGCCGCGCACGATCAGCCGGATCATTTAGTCGAGGCGGCTTCGCAAAAACTTTCTGACGAAGCTCGCGAGCGGATAAAGACGAGGTTGCGGACGGAACGGCAGGATTGATTTTTCAACGGGTCGTGAGGGCGGCGGTTTGCTGAGCGGGGAAGGAGGCGTCGCGAAGCATGGCTTCCAAAGTCGCGAGTGAACGCGCGCCGATGAAGCGCCGGCGAACAACGCGGTTTGAATCGAGCAAGACATTTGTCGGCAATTCGAAGCCGTTGAAGCGCGCGCCGATGACGCCGTGGGGATCGAGGAGGATGGGGTAATTAATGCCGCGTGATTGGACTATGCGCGCGATCGTAGCGTGAATGCGCGCGATTGTGGCGTTGGGCGGGCTGTCGTTGGTGGCATTTTTGAACTCGATGTCGTCATCGTCTTCGGCGCCGACGCCGTCGAGACTGATGGCGACGATCACGAGATCGTTGGGATGATTTTTTTGCAAGGCGATGAGATTGGGAATTTCCTCCTGACAGGCGGTGCACCAGGTCGTCCAGAAATTCAGCAGCACGATTTTGTTTTTGAAATCGCTGAGGCGAACGGATTGGCCGGCGAGATTTTTCAAAGTGAAATCACCGGCGAGTGGATCTTCAGCGCGTGAAGGTAATGAAATGGAAATCGGTGGCGCGGCGGTGTTGTTGGATTGATTAGTGTGCCACCATGAATTCCATTTGTTTGCGGCGGTACGAATCGCCGCGAGTTTGTCCGGTTCAATCGTTGCAGAAGGATCGAGTGCGGGATCGTTCAAGATGTCGCGAACGCGCAGCCCGAAGTCGTTGCCGGTCCAGAGGCGCAAAACGGAATCCGCAGTTGCGGCAACGGTGGGATCAGGGTCATTCAAAGTCTGAAGCAACACGGGAATCATCTGCTTATTTTCCGTGGCGCGAAGATAGTTCAAACCGAGCAGACGGATTTGCGGATCGGCATCGCTTAATTGCGCGCGGGCGAAATCGAGGAGGCGCGGGCTCCTGGAAGATTGCAACAAGCCGAGCGCGCGCTCGCGGGCATTGGCGTCGGGATCAAGCGCGGCCTCGCTGATCAACGGCGTTTCGGATTGCACGAGAGACTTCGGAGCAGTTTTTAAATAATCGAGCGCGGCGAGGCGTTGTGGAATTTTGCGCGTGCGCCAAAGTTGCGAGATCAAAATATCTGGATGATGATCGCGTTGAATAAGAGATTTCGCTATGTCCTCATTGACAGTTTCCGAATGCAAGACGGCGTAGCGCAGAAGCTGATTGCGGATGGGCGAAAGCAAAACCAAAACGGCAGCGATAAAAATTAACGCGAACCAGATCACGAGGCGCTGGCGTCGGCGTATTTGGGCGAGGCGTTCAGACATGTTTGATTTTCATGATGACGGACTTGTCTCTTAGTCGCGGAGCATCGCTCACCTTACGGTGAATTTTTGGATAAATCCAGAATGCCGCGAGAGAACTGGTTCGGGCTCGTTTGACAAGCACGACAAGTAAGCGCACCTTCGCGGACGGGAAATGATTTACGAGTTTACCTCGAAATTTTTATGGCGGAAAAATTTCATGAATTAGCTTTCACGGATTCGGTGCGTCTCGCCCAAACGAAGTATTACGGCAAGGCGCAACGCGTGGAGGGCGCGCCTGAGCGTGATACACTGACGGACGACGAACTCGCGTTCATCCATGAGCGCGATAGTTTTTACATGGCGACGGTGAGTGAAACCGGCTGGCCGTATATGCAACATCGCGGCGGCAAGCCAGGATTTTTACGAGTGATCAATCCGAACGCGCTCGCGTTCGCGGACTATCGCGGAAACCGCCAGATGCTTTCCACCGGCAATTTGTCGGTGAACGACCGGGTGACGCTGTTTCTTATGGATTACCCACAGCGTGCGCGACTGAAGATTCTGGGACACGCGCGAGTCGAAGATGCGCGCGGGCATCCGGAACTCGTCCATCAATTTGCGGAACCGGAAGTTGAGAAAATCGTGGAGCGAATTTTTTTCATAGACGTGGTTTCATTCGATTGGAATTGTTCGCAGCACATCACGCCGCGTTACACGCGCGAGCAAATCGAAAGCGCCATCGCACCGATGCGGAAATACATCGCCCAACTGGAAGCGCAACTCAAATTGAACCAGGAATGACGCAATGAATTCAAAGCCGCCGTTGCCGCCCTTCACCGAAGCCACCGCCCGCCAAAAAGTGCAGGCCGCCGAGGACGCTTGGAACAGCCGCGATCCCGAGCGCGTGGCGCTCGCCTACACCGAGGACACCGAATGGCGCAATCGCGCGGAGTTCATCAATGGCCGCGCGCAGGTGGTGGAATTTTTGCGCCGCAAATGGAACCGCGAACTGGATTATCGTTTGAAAAAAGAGTTGTGGGCGTTCACGAACAATCGCATCGCCGTGCGGTTCGAGTATGAATGGCACGATGACGCGGGCCAGTGGTATCGCTCGTATGGCAATGAGAATTGGGAGTTCGACGAGGCGGGCTATATGCGCCGCCGGTTCGCGAGCATCAATGATTTGCCAATACGGGAGCCGGAGCGGAAGTTTCGCTGGGAACGGCCGGGCTGACCGGCGCGGCGGGCAATTCCAAAACGAACGTCGCGCCGCGGCCCGGGCCTTCGCTGTGGACCGAGAGCGAGCCGCCCATTTCACGCGCGGCGAGGGCGCTGCTGTGCAGGCCGAAACCGTGGCCGTCTTTTTTCGTGGTGAAACCGTGGTTAAAAATCCGGGTGAGGTTCTCGGCGGAAATTCCGTTGCCGTTGTCGGTGAGGCTGAGGCGCACCTTGCCGCTGCCGTTGGTGATGCGCATGGTCATTTGTTTGTCGAGGACGCCCGCCTCGTCGCAGGCCTGCTTGGCGTTGCGGATCAAGTTCACCAGGATTTGCAAAGCCTTGTGTTTTTCACCCAGCACGGTCGGGGCCGGTTCGGCGTACTCACGGACAAAACGGACATCGTGGCGCGCGAGGGCGCTGGCGTTCATGCGGACGGCGTCGTCAATCAAGTCCGAACATTTGAGCGTCTCCGTGACACCGGAAACCTTGGCGTAACTTTGCTGCGTAGACACGATGTCTTTGACGTGGTCCACATTTTTCGCGAGATGACTCAGCTCCGTAAGCAGGGTGGTTTTTTCGTCGGCGAGATGCTGGCTAAGCTGGGTGAGATAAGCGGGAATCTGGCGGCCCTTGGGATCGTTGGAAAGGAATTCGCCGAGGTCGTTGGTATGTTCCTTGAGCAACCCACTGACGCGGGCAACGCTGGCGGCTTTGGAATGGCGCACGAGTTCGGAGATGATACCCGCCGAGACATTGATGCTATTGAGGACATTGCCGACATTATGCAAAACGCTGGTGGCGACTTCCGCCATGCCGGCGCGGCGCGAAACATTGACAAGTTGATGGTGGCTTTTTTCAAGCTCGCGGGTGCGGTCGCGGACGACGCCTTCGATGTTTTCATTGAGGCTTTCCAAACGCGCCTGGCGTTCGGCGACGAGGAAACTTTCGCCGAGACTTTCGCGGATCGAGATGTAGAGGAAAAAATCCTCGAACAACACCCAGGCGGCGTGCTCGGTCCAGCGCCACGGGCTGCTGGTGAGAACACCAAAAATGGATTGTGGCCAGAAAGTGCCGCGCACGAAATGGTCCAGCGCCACGACGACCGTCGCGGTCAGGAGCACTTTCCAATCGCGATAAAACGCGAGGAACGCCAGCGAGCCGAAAACGTGAAAGTGAGTTTCAATGCGGCCACCGGTCAGATGAATGAGCAGCGCGGACATGAGCATTTGCCCAACGGCGAGTATGTGGCGGGTCAGGGGACGGCTCGGGTATCTCATGGCGATCCACGCGGGGAAGCCACAGATGATGCCACCGATGAAAATCGCCGCCCAAACGTGGAGGTGCGTCGTGCTCTGCGCGCCAATCCAGGTTTTCGGCGAGATGCAAAGAGCCAGGACAATACCCAGGATCCATTGAAAAAGCATCAGCTTGGCGAACATCAAGTCGGTGCGGTGGCAGGTCCGTTCCTGTTGCTCGGCGAATAATTCATCGGCGCGCCGGGTAAGAGCGTTGACTTTCAAATCACGTAATGGGGTCATTGGGTTCATTGGTTAGTGGTGGCTGAACATTCAAAAAGCGAGCAGCCGAAGACACGGGTTTGAATCTGCTTTTGCGAAATTAATTGGCCGGACAACAGCGCTTCAATGGCATCGCGGCCGGCATTATCGCCCGAGTGCCCGCGCGCGCTGGTGATGCCGCCGTTAAAAAGGAGTTCGCCGGCGGGCGAATAGAGCCGTGTATCGCCGGACGTTTCTGAACCAAAAATATGCGCCTCGCGGCCGTCGTCGTCGCGATGCACCGTGACGCCCGGAATGTGCGAGGCATCCCGCCAGAGATCGGTGTTGACCCACTCCTCAGACATGGCGGCGGGGCGAAGAAAATATACGTCGGCGCGGACGCGGCCCTGGCAATGCGCCATGAGCAGGCCAAGTTCGCCGATGGTCGCGCGCGAGCACGGGCAATGCGGATGCACGAACATGACCAGCGCGGGGTGGCCGTTGGTGGGCGGTTGCAGGGCGCTGCTTTTGGGCCAGATGGCGGGCGGTTCGCCCGGAGCGCTGGGCGTGTTGGCATAAGCCATTAAAATCCAGGTCCCGCCCAGCGCCAGCGCGAGCCAGATCACGGCCAGGACAATCGTGGAAAAATTTCCCGCGCGCACCGGTGAAGCGGATGGATTGATTTTGGTTGAATCAGGCATGCATCAACTCCATCGCGGCGGGTTTTTGCACGTCGAGCAATTCGTGAAGCGCGGTGAGCAATTTTTCCGCGGTGTAAGGCTTGGCCAGGAACGCCTTGATGCCGAGCGATTCCAACTCGCGCGCGCGCGGGCTGCCGGCGAGATCTTTGCCGAGGCCGCTGGAGGCGATGATTTTCACGCGCGGGTCAATGCCTCTCAACGCCTGCACGAGCGCGATGCCGTCCATGCCGGGCATCATGATATCGGTCACGACGAGATCAACGGGGCGTTCATTTTTCGTAAAGACGTTGATGGCTTCGCGGCCCTGGTTGGCGGCGCAAACTTTGTAACCGTGCTGCTCGAGCATCGAGCGGGTGGCGGACACGATATTGGTCTCGTCATCCACGAGCAGAATCGTCTGGCCCTTGCCGCGCGGAAGTTCGTGCGCGCCGGAGGCCATGCTCTTGCGCGCGACGGCGGGGGAAGCGGGCAGGTAAACGGTGAACGTCGAGCCGCGCCCGACTTCACTGGAAACGGTGATGATGCCGTGATGGCTCTTGACGATGCCCAGGACGGTGGACAATCCAAGGCCGGTGCCTTTGCCAAATTCCTTCGTCGTGAAAAACGGGTCGAAGATCTTGGTGAGGTTGGCGGCGGGAATGCCTTCGCCGGTGTCCGTGACTTCGAGGCGAACGTAGGGCCCGGGAGGAATTGGCGCATGATTGGCGGCGAACGCCTCGTCCATGATGAAATTATCCGCGCGCAAGGTGAGCTTGCCGCCGTTGGGCATGGCGTCGCGCGAATTGATGCAGAGATTCAGGAGGATTTGATGGATCTGAGTTTTGTCGCCGATGAGCGGCCAGAGATTGGCGGGAGCTTCCACGCCGATCGCGAGGTCCTTGGAAAAAGTCTGGCCGATGATGCGGGACAATTCGCGGAGAACTTCGCCTGGATTCACGGCCACGCGTTCGCCGCTGACGCCGCGGCCGAAGGTCAGGACCTGCTGGATGATTTCCGCGCCGCGTTTGACGGAGGACTCGATGCGGTCGGCGGCCAGTTCGCGCTCGGCGGGCTCGGTCTCGCCGCGCAGCAAGCCGGCCGACATGAGAATCGGCGCGAGAATGTTGTTGAGATCGTGCGCCATGCCGGTGGCGAGCGTGCCGATGCCTTCCATGCGCTGCGAGCGGAGGAATTGCGCCTCGAGCTTTTTCTTTTCGGTCACGTTGTTCGCGAGAACCAACTGCGCGGGGTGTCCGTCAAACACGATGGGGCGGGAAATGATTTCGACGTCCATCACTGAACCGTCGCGGCGACGATGGCGCGTGGGAGCGGAGGCGGAAACTTCCGGCGCCGTGCCCGCCTGGAACGACGAGCCGAGCGCGTCCACCGGAACACAAAGCTGCTGGGCGTTCATCGCGAGGAAATCGGCGAGAGTGAAACCATATTCCTGAATGGCGGTTTCGTTGACGGCGAGAATGGCCCGGGTCTGCCCGTCCTGCACCCACATGGGCAGCGGATTTTTGCTGAAGAGCAACTGATAACGCTCTTCGCTCTGGCGCAGGTTTTCAGTGACCAGCTGGCGCGCAGTCATTTCCGATTCCAGCGCGGCGTTGGTGGATTGCAAAACCTGGGTGCGCTCCTGCACGAGTTTTTCAAGCGTGTCGAGTTTCAGCCGCGCCTGTTGATGCAGACCCCATTTTTTGGTGAGCGCATTGGCGAGTTGCAACACTTCGACGGAGTCAAACGGTTTCTTGAGAATCAATAGTTGGTCCGAATGATTCAGCCGCGCGGACATGTCGTCCCACGAATAATCCGAATACGCGGTGCAGATCACGATTTGCAAATCGGGACAGGCTTCCCAAAGTTTGGCGGCGGTCTCCACGCCATCCCAGCCGGGCGGCATGCGCACATCCACGAAGGCGACGGCGTAAGGGCGGCCCTCTTTGACGGCCTGCTCGGCGAGCGCGAGGCCTTCCTGGCCCTGGTAGGCGGAATCGAGTTCGAAATTCGTCCGCTTCACGGCGCGAGTGGGTTCGTCGAACAAAGCGGCTTCGGCATCTTCCAGGCCCGTGGTCGCTTGCGCGCTCGAAGAAAGGATTTTGCGAAAGTCATCGTGGATCGCGCGATTGTCATCAATCACGAGAATGCGATGGTTGGTTTCGGTCAATGAGTTGGTCATAATTTTTGTTCGCGTACAGGTTGCCGGGGAAATTCGAGAGTGAAGGAAGCGCCGCGGCCCGGGCCGTCACTATGGACGGTCAGGGAACCGCCGAGTTCGCGGGCGGCGAGCGCGCCGCTGTGCAAGCCAAAACCGTGGCCTTCCTTGCGCGTGGTGAAACCGTGGTTGAAAATGCGCGTGAGATTGCGCGCGGGGATGCCGACGCCGTTGTCCACGACGGAAATCTTGATCTGGTCATCACCGTTGGCCTTGACGCGCAGGGTCATCAATTTTTTATCGGGGTGGCCTTCGTCGAGCGCGTATTTCGCGTTGCGGATCAGGTTGACGAGAATTTGCAGGACCTTGTGCTTGTCCACCGTCGCCATGACAGGATCGCCATATTCGCGGACGAGCGTGACTTCGTGGCGTTCGATGGCGCCGGCGTTCATGCGCACGGCGTCCTCGACGAGGTCCATGACATTCAGGGTTTCCGAAGTGCCCGAAACGCGCGCGTAACCTTGCTGCATGGAAACGATTTCCTTGATGTGCTCGATGTTGGTCGAGAGAGAACCGAGTTCGTGGATGATCTCCTGCTGCTCGTCCTTGAGATGGACGGCGAGGTCGCACAAATAACCCGGTAACTGTTTGCCCTTGGGATCATTGGTGAAGAACGCGGCGAGGTCATGCTTGTGCTCATAGATCATCGCGGCGACCTTGGACAAATTGATGACGCGCGAGTTGCGGATCTTTTCCGAGACGACGGCGTTGGAAACATTCACGCTGTTGAGGACGTTGCCGACGTTGTGAAGGACGCTGGTGGCGACTTCCGCCATGCCCGCCTGGCGGGAAGTGTCAATAAGCTGGCGATGGGTCGAAACCAGTTCGGCCTCGGCGCGGCGGCGTTCCGTGATGTCGCGGAAGCACCACACGCGGCCGATACTTTCGCCGTTGAGACATTGCGGCTGGGAATCGCGCTCAAACGTACGGCCATCCTTGAACTCAAGAATGTCGTGGCTCTCCACGTCGGGATTGCCGTAAAGCTCATGAACGCGCGCCAAAAAACCGGAACGATCCTTCATCTGGTTCGAGGCGAGCGGGATAATGGTATCCGTGCCCAAAACAATCTGGTCATGGGGTAGGCGCCACATATCCAGGAATTTTTTATTATAGCTGCAAACATTTCCCTGGCGGTCGGTGACGATGATGCCGTCCGCGGTTCCGTTCAGCGTGGCATTGAGGACGGAAATGGAGGCGGCCAATTCCTTGGTGCGCTCGGCAACGCGTTGTTCGAGATTTTCGTGGGCGGCTTGCAGAACCTGGTCGTGTTTTTCGATTTGCTCGAGCATGCCGTTGAAGGCGTTCACGAGCACGCCGAGTTCGTCCTCGCTGAACTTCACGGCGCGCAGGGAATAATTTTTGTCGCGCGCGACGGCGCTGGCGGTTTCGACGAGTTGCAGGATCGGCCCGGAGATAAGACGCTGAAGGCGGCCGGAAAGCAGGAACGCCGTGGAAAGGGTGACGAGAAAAACCAGCGAGACGATCACCGCGTAACGCTCGAGGCGCGCATAGAGGGCGTGCGTGTCGGACACGAGACAAACCATGCCGATGTTGTCGCCCTTGTAATGGATGGGCGCGAACAGGGTGAGCAGATTGCCGCTAAAGGAATAACCTTGCCCGGGAAGTTTGGGCGGCGTGAAAACGCCGTCATCGCCTGCGCGGTCAAACGTGGCAAAGATTTCGCCGTCCTTCAAGTAAAGGCAAGCGCCAACCATGCTGGGTTCTTTTTTCAACGCGGCGAGGGTTTCCTCGGCGGCTTTGGGGTCGTTGAAATCGAGCGTGGCGGCGGAATTATCACCAATGATTTCCGCCATCGTCTGAAGGTTGCGGACCATCGCGGCGCGAAAAGTGAAAATCTCATACGTGACGAACGCCGCGCACGCGAGCAGCAGCGCGACAGTCGTCGTAAGCATGATGATCAACATCTGCTTGCGCTGAATGGAGGCCTGGCGGAGGAGTTTCATTATGGTTTCCCCCGCACGACGTCGGCGACGCTGAGCAGCCGGGAACTGATTTGAAGGCGCGCCTGCTGGGCGGCGTGCAAATCAATTTCGAGGCGCACTTTTCCATCGCGTTTGGTGAAATTAATGATGCCGCCCTGTTGCGCGAATTGTTCCGTCTCGCCCACGGTCAGGACGGGCAGGCTGCGGACGCGCACAAGAACGTCCGGGGTGCGGCGCTTTTCGGACGCGCTGATAAACAGGATGTGGCACTTGGCCCAATCAGAATCGCTGGTGATGGGGCGGATGACAATTTTGCGGTCGTTCACCGTCTTGCCGGCAAGCGCGTGCTCGAGGTCATCGCCAAATTTATTTTCGCCAAGGATGCTGATGACGATGGGCGAATCGGGCTGGGCAAACGCCTCGGCGGGCCAGTCAATGTATTTGCTGAAATTCAGCAGAAAGAGCGCCTTGACCTGGTACTCGGTGAGCGCGCCGGTTTCGGCCTCGGTGATCGTGCTGCATTGGAAAAACAAGCTGAGCAACAGGAGAAGCTGAATCATCCAGCGCCGCCGCGAACCCGTGCCGGCAAACCACGCGACGACACCGCGCCACGCGGGACACGCGAGTCTCCCGGCCGGGCGGTTGGTGCGAGTGTGATTCATGTTCGCTAGAAACGGAAAGTGATTTTGCCGTAAAACGTGCGCGGGATTTCCGTAATCACGGGCGTGCGCGTGCTGCTGAACTCGGCGTGGTTGGCATCAAAAAGATTCTGGCCCCAGATGGAGAATTCCCAGCGCTGGTTGGGACGCCAAGTGATGCCGAGATCGCCGCGCGTGTAAGCGGGAATATTAAGGTCGGGAAGTTTGTCCACGTAATAGAGTGAGGCGTTCAATTCGATTTCGCGCGTGACGTTCAGGAAGGCGTGGAGCTGAAATTGATTTTGCGGACTGTCTCCGGCGGTGGCGTCGCTGGGGGACAGGTGCATGTGCAGATAGGAATAGCTGCCTTGCAATTTAAAGTTATCGCTGACGCGCCATTGGGCGGACAATTCCGCGCCGTAAGTATCAGCGGAACCGCCGTTGGAAGTCAGTTCGGGCAGGACTTCATGCGGCACAGGAGCGCCTTCAAAAAACGGCGTGCTGGGCGTGTTAATATTCAGATCGTGATAGACGTTATAAAATGTAGAGAGATCAAAAGATAATTGCTGAACGGGTTGCACGCGGTAACCGAGTTCGTAAGCGTATAATTCCTCGGAATGAAAATCAGTGTCGCCGAGGATACTGACCAGCGTCGGCAGCGGGACGGCGGGAGAAGGCGGAACGACGGCAAAATTATAACGCGCGTCCTGATCAATCCGTGCGGGCGTGCGAACGGAACGCGAAACCGCGCCCCAGACGGTTTGCTTTTCGGTGGGCGTCCAGAGCAGGCGTCCGCTGGGTTCGACTTCGAAACCAGTTTGAGTCACGTCCTCAAACTTCGAGCCGAGGATGACGTGAAAGCGGTCTTTGACGATGGAAATATCGTCCTGAACGAAGGTGTTGAAAATGTGATCGTAATCGCGTTGCGGTGTGAACGTCAGGCCGAAAGATGGCGGGGCATTTTCGACAGTGTAGCGGAGGCCAGCGCCCCAGACGATGTCCTGGCGTTCGCCCAGCGTGAAATGATGATGCAAATCGAGGTCGTAGGTATCGAGAAAATCTTTGCTGTCGGCATCGCTGTCGGCGGAATGATCGTAGTACGCCTGCAAGGTGAGCTGTGACGTTTCAGAAAAATCATGCGTCCAGCGGGCGAGGACATTATCGCCAGTCTTGAAATTCACGCCGTTGAACTGATTGACATAAGGCGGTGTCAGCGCGGGCAACTGGGCAAGGCCGCCCAGATCCGCGCGAAAATAATCACCTTGCAACGTGACGATATCGCCCGTGGCGGGTTCCCAATCCATGCGCGCGCCGCCGTGAAAAATATTGCGCGCGTCGGGCGTGTTGTTGCCCGCCGTGTCGGTGAAGCCGTCGTCATTCGCGTATTGTAGATAGACGCGATAGAAAAGATTCGTGGTGAACTGTCCGCCGTAACGGATGCTGGTGGAGGGCTGCTCCACATTGCCGCCGCTGGTGGTGACGAGCAGACCCTGAGTATCTTTAGAACTTTTTGTGTTGATGTTGACGACGCCATTGACGGCGTTCGCGCCCCAAAGCGTCGAGCCGGGACCGCGAATGACTTCGATCTGGTCGAGATCCTCGAGCACGAGATCTTGCATTTCCCACAGCACGCCGCCGAAAGCCGGATCGTAAATCGAACGGCCGTCCACCATGACGAGGAGCTTGTTGGCGAACTGGCTGTTGAAGCCGCGTGAACTGATGGCCCAATCGCTGGAATTGATTTGGGCGACGTCCATTCCGGGGACGAGGCGGAGGGCATCGGGCAAACTCGTGACTCCCGAACGGTCAATATCTTCAGGCGTGATGACAAAAATCGCGGCGGGAGACTGGCTGAGTTCGGTTTCCTTTTTGGCCACCGACGTGACGTGGATATTGACAAGCTGTTCGAGCGAAAGATCGGCGGCGTCCGAAAAGGACTTCGAACCCGCGTCTTCCGCGCGAACAACCTCGGCGGCAAGGCACGCCAGCAGCGCCAGCGCACCCAGACTATTTTTTAAAACTATATTCATTCGGTCCGGACCCCGCAAAAAGGCTGGACAGGCCGAAACAATTCGACCCGCCCGCCTAATCCAGCCTTTTTGCCCTGCGATCCATGTATTCCCATCTTGAAATCGTCAGAATGCGGCAGAACATGAATGCCTTGGCCGCTGATTTTTGTGTCAGCGGCCATCCTACGGAATGAAAATAGCTTGCGTTGAACGCAAGCTACTTATTGCGAGATGCTTGCACGGAAGAACTTGGCGGTGACGCCGGAGGAATTCGTGCTCGGAATCGTTTGCGAAAGACCGGTCAGGGTGGTGGAAGATTCATTCGTCCAGTTGCCGGAGGTCAGATCGGTGGTGGACTGAATCTGATAATTTCCCGGCTGGCCGTAAAGAGTCAGACTCGGTTGACCGCTAATAACCTGGAGTTGAAGGAGGGAACTGGAGCCGACGAAAATCAGCGAGGACGCGGCATTGGGAACCAAGGGAGTTTGCCCGTCTGCCAGTGAAGTGGTGATGGCGGAAGCGTAGAGCATGGTCGCGGCTGTGGTTTGATTGGCGACGGCGGTAATGGATAGTTGCACCAGAGGTTGACCGTTCGGCAGCGTGGAGCCATCAGTCGTTTGCACGGTGATGACGGAGTGCGCCGCGCCGGGCGGGTTCTGGGTGACGGCGACGTTTTGCGGAAATAAAGATTGGACGGAAAGGTTCGCGACCCAACCAGCCGGGGCGTCCAGGGTGAAGCTTAAATTGGTTGCCGGGCTGGTGGAAGACACGGTGACGTTCGCCGTGCTGGTTTGGCCCATGCCCACGACGGTGGAATCCACTTTGAGTTGCACCATGTCAGCCACGGTCACGGTGAACGTCCGCCAGGAAGTCAACGGCGGAACGCTGTCGTCGCTGACGAGCACGGTCGCCATATTCACGCTCCCCGCCTGTGCGGAGGAAGGCGCCCAGGTCAACACGCCGTTCGTGGGGTTCAGTTCCATTCCCGCCGGACCGGACACGAGCGTGTAAGTCAAGTTGGTCGAAGCGCCGGGCGTAACGGTGGAAGTGTTGGTGATGGTGAGAGTTTGGCCCACGGTCACGGTTTGATTGAAGATGGGATCAAGCGCGGGCGTGGTGTTGGTCGGAACGGTAAAAGAAACTTCGTCGGAAGGCAGGCTTTCCATCGCGGAGGAATCATAGGCCACGACGACGAAATAATAGGTCGTTCCCATGTTCAGCGAGGAGAAAGTGGCCAGGATATTCGAGCCGCAATCGAAGCGCGCATTCCAGTCGCCACTATTGGTGCTGTAATAAATCGCGTAACCCATCACGTTCGTGTCCGTGCTGGCATCCCACGCCAGGCTGATGTCCTGAGCACCGCGCGCCGGCGTGACGATGACCAAGGCCGCGAGCAGCCACAAAAATTGAAACCACGAAGCGGTCTTCCTAATCGAGTGTCGAGCAATTTCTAACATGCCCGGCACTCAAGCAACGCGAATTCCAAAATTTGCGATGTGTAAGGCGGGCGCAAATGAGAACAGAAAAAATTTCTTTAAACTGCGAACACGATAGTCTGCATGAAAAAATTGGCATGGGTCGGCGAGGCTTATAACAAAACGAATGATTTTGCAGATGCACAAAAATTTATGCGCGATTGGAAGTAGCTGGTTTTCAATAATGTGCGAAACGAAAACTCCTTGGACACATTCCGCAAATTTTCTGCGGAATTATTTGGTTTGCAGCCTGAGCTTGCGGAGAGCAAAAGTGAAAGTGAGGAAGTAAATCGTACGGCAATGCTGACAGCGTGTCAGATAGATACTGACACCACGCGGGCCAACGGCGGATAATCTGAATCACAGAGGCCGACACATGCCAAATCCGAATCGGAAAATGTCCCCGCGCTAAAAGGCTTTAACGAGACACGGACAATGCAGGACGAGACAGTAGGGAGAGATAATCTGACGAAAAATTTATTCCACCGGTTCGAGCCGCGGGCGAAAGCCATATTTTTTCCCAAGCGCGAGACATGAGTTCAATGATTTCACGCCTTCAGTGCAGGTGGCATGCGAGAGTGAGGCGGCGGCCACGCACACGGCGGTCTTGAGGCAGCGCGGGATGTCCCAGCCTTCGTGCAAGCCGAACAGAACGCCGGAGCAAAAGGCATCGCCCGCGCCAGCCGTGCCCGCGATGCATTTGGCGGGCAGCTTCAAGGACGATTGCCAAAAATCCTCGCCATTGCGGGTGCGCGCGAAACCGCCTTCGGGAAAATGCACGACTACAATTTCGCGCACGCCGCATTGCAGCAATGCGCCGGTTGCGTGGCGGAGCGCGGTGGTGTCCAGGCGGCCGTCGGGCAGGCGAATTTGAAAACCGGTGGTCTTGCCGGCCTCGATTTCATTGAGGATGCAATAGTCCACATGCTTCAGTGCGGGGCGGACGATTTGTGCGAAGCGGCTGCTGTCCTCACTGACGGCATCCACGCAGGTCTTGAGACCGGCGGCTTGCGCGGCGGCGAGCAGGCGCGCGGCGCGGGTGCCGAAAATTTTGTCGGGCTGGTCGAGCGCGTCGAGCAACAGCAAATAGCCAAGGTGAAAAATCTTCGCGCGGGATTTTTTGAAATTGAGATCGGCGCCGTCCCAAAGCGCATTCGCGCCACGCGCGTGAAAAAAGGTGCGATGACCACCGGTGGCTTCGGTCATGACATCGGTGTAGGAAGTCGGCGCGCGCGGAGTGACGCGAAGCTGGCGCGTGTCAATTTTGTGGCGGCGGCAATCGGCAAGAATCTCGCGGCCAAGGGTATCGTTGCCAACCAACCCGGCGGCGGCGAGCGGAAAGGAAACGCCGAGGCGCGCGAGATCGCGGAGGACATTGTAGGGCGCGCCACCGGTTCCCTGGGATTGAGAACGGATATTGGCAAGTTGTTCGCGCCGCGGATAGACGTCAATGATCTTGACCTGGTCCATGATCCAGTTGCCGCCGGCAAGAAAACCAGCGCGGGCGGAGGTAGATTTCATGGCGACAGGGTATCGGGTTCGCGCAAGGCGGCAATATTTTTGGGGGTTTCAATTCGCGTCCTGATGGGCCGCGGGTCTGCGACCCGCAGCAACTTCCACGAAGATTGCCGATTACGATTTGACGATCAGTTGAAAATCACCAAGGCTGCTGGTCCTGGATGCAATACAACCATAGGCTGAGCCGTTAGCGGCTTGACCCTATTCACCTTGCTGCGGGTCGCAGACCCGCGGTCCGTGGGAAAGAAAAAGGGACGGCTCGCGCCGTCCCTTTGCGGTTGATAATTTTAAATGCGGTTACTTCACGAGACGGAAGTATTGCTGCGTGCCGGTGGTGGCGTTCGTGTACGGACTGGTCACGGAGAGCGGCGCAGACCAAGGGCCGGTCGCGGCGGGCGCGGATTCGAGTTGGAACGCCGAGTCGGACCAACTGAGAACGATGTTCGTGCCGCTGGACTGGATGGCGAGCGGGATAGGGACGGAGCCGGCAGCATCGCCGAGCACGGTCATCATATCAATACGCACGGTTCCGCCGCCGGTGCCGGGGCCGTAAGTTGAGGTAGAAG
Organism: Verrucomicrobiia bacterium; assembly: GCA_036268055.1. Lineage (NCBI taxonomy): Bacteria > Pseudomonadati > Verrucomicrobiota > Verrucomicrobiia > Verrucomicrobiia bacterium. The sequence goes on from DATAUW010000011.1 coordinate 259,446, forward strand.
TGGTCGCGACATAATTATTATTCGTCGTGCCGATGGCGGTGCTTTCAAATTCAGCGACGATGCGGAAGGCGAAGTTGGGATTATTCGCCACGCCGGGTTTCGACGACAGATCGCTCGAAGCGTAATTGTATTGCACGAGCGTTTGGCGGATGACATCGCCGTCAATGAAATCCGTGCCGTTGGTGCTGTACTGTAAACGCATGTAGGAACTGGCGGTGGCACTGTGACGCTCCTGCCAGGCGAGGAAAATATCCTGGTAGCCGACGGTGCTGGTGTTGAATTGGAAGCCGACCATTTTATTGCTGGTGCCTTGCGGAGGATAATTCTCGAGTTCCCACGCGAAGTTGCCGGTGCCGAGATTCGGATCGGCGAACGAACCGTTTGCGAATGTGTAATTAGTGATCGTCGGGCCGCCGACGGTGGAACCTGTGCCGGTGCCGACGGCGGCGAGCGGAGCAGTGGGCGTGTAATCGCCGGTGTCGTCAAAATCCCAGCGCGTGATGACGGTGGAAGGCGTGACGGGCACGGTCGCGGTGGCGACGAGGCTGGTGGTGACGCCAAACATGTTCGAGACGACGACGTAATAATTTCCGGAGTTCGCGGCGGAATTGGTCACGAAGATGGGAATGGAATTTGTATTCAAGAAACTGTTGGTGACGACGTCGAGGATGACATTGGTTCCGTGATACCAAGTCAATTCAAAGGGCGATGTGCCGATCATGGTGGCGAAGAATTCATCGAGGTCACCGGTAAGGTTGGTATTGTCCGACGGTTGGGCGGAGATGAAAGGGTCAACGACGACGAGCGTGGCTGAGGCGCTGTTCGTCGCGGTCGTCAAAGAATTTCCCGCGACCGCGAAGTAAGTGGCGGATTCATAGCCAAGGAGGCCGCTGATCGTGAGACTCGGACCACTCGAACCTGAAATTTGCGCGCCGTCGCCGCTGGGAGAGCCGCCGTCAAAGAGTTGATTAGTGACGCCATCCTTGACTTGGAACCATTGGTTCATGATGGGACTGGTTCCGGATTCGCCGACCGTGAAAGTGACGGAAGAGCCTGCACCATTGGTCGAACTTACGGGCTGGCTGGTGATGACCACGGGATTGACGGTGACGGCAACCGCCGAATATTGGAGATTAAAATTGTCTATGCCGAAGGTAGGACGGCTGCCGCTGCCGCTGATGGTGTTGGTGTCCGTAACAAAACGAATCCAAACGGGGCCGGGCTGGTTGTCGAGCACATTGGAAAATGTGATGGTTTTGTGCATGGCGCCAAAGACGCCGCCCGAGGTCGTGCTGAGAACCAAAAAGTTGGTGACCTGGACAAAGCTGTTGGGTGTATCACCAAAACCATATTCAATCGCCCAAAGCATTGTGCGGCCCTGCGGACTCAGATTCAAACAATCCACATCCAGCACGAAGTTGCCCAGACCGATGGTGTCATGGATTTCGACGGCCATAGCCACGCCCAGACTGCTTCCACTGCCATCTCCGAAAGCCGCCGTTTCGCGGACGCCCAAGGCGCGATTGACCGCGGCTTTTTGAATTGCGGTGCTTTCCGTGCCGGTAAAGGTGGTTCCATTCCCGTCCGTGGTGGAAGCATAGTTGGCAAACGCACCCGTAGTGGCAGACCAGCTTGTGGCGGAATTCGTGAAGGGCGGCGCCAAGTCGCCTAAAGAGGTGGGGGAAATGTCACCTTTATAAATGCTCCAATTAGCTGGCAATCCATTTGCGAGATCATCGAAGTCCTCGAAATAATTCGTTCCGGTGAGGGTGACTTGGGCGAAGGCCGGGTGCAGGGCGAGCAGCAGGAAAGCGGCAAGCAGACTGATTTGTTTGGTGAGGCTGGTTTTCATGGCGTGGATTTTGGTTTTTCAGGAAGGGAACGAATCCGGCTGCGCAGAAGCTTCAATAGACTACGAGAAACAAATCTCCTTGCGACTTGCCAACTTCTTTATGCGGTTACAACCAGAGTCATTCACTTGTCAGAACGTAATCGTGCTATCCTGACATCACTAAAATAAATGACAAGCAGTTAGTCGGATTATTTTGGGAAAAAAGGTCGAGTCCGAATTTTTTGATACGTGTGCATAAGATATGTTTTTAGATTTATTATGGATTGCGCCTTTTATTTTGGGAGCGCGGTTAAAGGCCGTAAAGGAATTGCAGGCAACTTAGCTACGCTTACGTTTCATTGCGGTCGAGCCACTTATGAGTGTGCAAGGGCCGGGCGTTGGCGAGCAGGTCGAGAAGCTGGATGGGATTGGCGGAAGTATGGATTAATTCACGATGCGCCGGACGGATGAAACCGGCGGCGACGGAGTGATCGAGGAACGCGAGGAAAGAATCGTAATAACCGCGAACATTGAGAAGGCCGTGTGGTTTTTGATGAATGCCCAGTTGCGCCCAGGTGAGGACTTCGCAAAATTCGTCAAGCGTGCCGTAGCCACCGGGCATGGCGATAAAGGCATCGGACAGGTCCACCATCAAAGCCTTGCGTTCGTGCATGGATTTGACGACGCGCAGGTCGGTGAGACCGCCGTGCGCCACTTCCATTTTGACGAGCGCCTCGGGAATGACGCCGATGACTTCGCCGCCGGCCGCGAGCACCGAATCCGCGATGACTCCCATGAGCCCGACGCGTCCACCACCGTAAACGAGCCCGAGACCGCGATGGGTGAGCGTGGTTCCGAGTTCGCGCGCGGCGTCCGCGTAGTCGGAATGGCTGCCGCTATTGGAGCCGCAATACACACAGATGCGTTTGAGCGTCATGGTTTTTTGGCTGGCGGTGGCGCTGGCGGTGAAAACAGTTGTATCCAGGTTTGCGGATTGCCGCTTTGCATGAGGCTGGCGTTGCTCTTGAGCAGTGCGACGATGAGGTCGGCGGAAAAATCCTGTTCGGTTTTCACGTTGGTGAAGATCTGATGCTCGACGTTGAATTTAAGTTCGTCCACTTTGCCAGGCTGCGTCATGTGGAGATACGTAGCCCGACCGATGGAGATGTTGAGCGTGTCAATGCCGCCGAAACGAACGTCGTGCCACGCGGGGGCGGTTGGATGGTTCGGATGCGAAGGAGGCGCGGGCGCTGCGGGAGTGGTGGTGGACGCGGCGAAAAATTTCAACAGCGCTTCAAAATTGCGGCGGCCTTGTTTGTCTTCGACGAGGTTGACGCGCGCGAGATTGAAACGCAGCAGCGTGCAGTGAAGTTTGCGCGAGCGAAGGGCGTCGGGATCGTACTCCACGTGCAGTTCCGGCAATTCGATAAAGGGCGAGCCGCCGAACTGCGCCCGATTATAGAGCACCAAATTTTCAATGGTAAGTTCGGGATGCAGAAGGCCGACGGTGACGTGGCCAACTTTGGTTTCGAGGCCGGTATCGTTGCGCAGTTGATACTCGACGAATTCGCGGGCCATCGTGTCCAGCAGCAAAATCGCGGCGATCAACAAAACGATCAGCACGAGGAAGAGCCGAAACGCCCAACGAAACAGGGTCTTCATGCGAAGTTAAAGCTCGATGTCCTCGGGCTGCACGGCGAGGCACTCGTCCTGGTCTTCCCAGACGGCGGCGGGATAATATTCGAGGAGCTTGGGCATGAGCTGGCGGCCGGCGAAGCCGAGGAGGATTTCCGCTTCCTCCGCGGCGTCTTCGTAAGCCTGATCGTAATTGCCGGCGGACTTGCGCTGGCGGTCGTCCCAATGCGCAACGGCGTGGACGGGGGCGTACTTCGCGGCCCAGTCGGAAAGTTCGTCGCGCAAAGGCTGGGGAATTTCCTCGAAGGGCACGAGGGTTTCGTTGCAATGCTGGCAGAGCAAACCGGATTCGCGGACATCGCGCGTGAGCAAAAGCAACGTCGGCGCGCGGCAGCAGGGAGCTTCGGAGTAACTCGCGGGCGGCGTGGCGAGGCGCTTGAGCCAGACCTGGCGCTGATGGGCGAGTTGCGCGGCGAGCCGGTACGCGCCGAGGAGCGGATGGGAAAGACGCCAGACGCGTCCTTCAAGCTGGCCGAGAGTCTGCGCCAGCCAGCGCGCGAGCGTGAGGTCGTCGAAATCCACGAACGCCTGGCTGTATTCCTGCCAGAGGGCGTCCAGTCGCGACTCGGGGTTGAAAGACATGGCCCAGTTTGGCCCGTTTGAAAGAGTTTGTCTAGTTATCTGGATGGTGGAAATTTTTTTGCCACGGATGGAACACGGACGGGACACGGATGGAAATGAAAAGGATTTTTAGGTTTCGGCCTGGGTGTATTCGCTCACGATTTTTTTGACGAGAGCATCGGGGCCTTCGATATCCACGGACCATTCGTCGCGGGTGACACAGAGTTGTTCGCTGCCGATGGTGAATGGGTAGAGGTCGCAACCGGTGAACCAGCCTTTGTCGCCGGGTTGCGCGCCGAGGCGTCGGAGTATGTCGCGAAGCCGGGCGACGGCAGCGGCATCGTTGGCGGTGCAGATGTCAGCGTGCATGGAGGTAATAAAATTAACCGAGCGGACTCAATGAGCCACGCGAAGCGCGCGATGTCAACTTGTCCTGACGGAACGCGGGTCTGCGACCCGCAGCAAGGTTCATACGGTCAAGCCGCCTGCGGCTCAGCCCGTATTGTATAAAAAACATTCAAAACTAGCCGCTGGTTACTTTTCAAAATAATTGCCAAATCGTAAGCGGCAATCTTGGCGGGAGTTGCTGCGGGTCGCAGACTCGCGGTCCGTGGGGAGGCGGTTGACACTTGCCTGCGCTTGCAGTACTTCTGCGTCATGAATTTGAGGCTGATCGGAATGGTTTTCGCGGTGGGGATGGGAATTTCGTTGAGCGTTCCCGTTGCGCGGGCGGAGGATTGGAATCGCTGGCGCGGGCCGGATGCGAATGGGATTTCCAAGGAGACCGGCTGGTCGGCGAACTGGCCGGATGAAGGTCCGACGCGTTTGTGGAAAACCTCGGTGGGCACGGGATTTTCCTCGATGTCGGTGAGCGTGGGCCGCGTTTATACGATGGGCAATGACGGCGACAAGACGGACACGATTTATTGTTTCGATGCCGCCAGCGGCGCGCCGATCTGGAAGCATTCCTATCAGTGCATTCTCGAGCCGAAATATTATGAGGGCGGACCCAGTTGCACACCGACGGTCGAAGATGGGCGCGTCTATACGCTCAGCCGGCAGGGGGATTTATTTTGTCTCGACGCGGCGACGGGCAAGGTAATCTGGAATAAAAATGTGCATGCGGATTACGGCGCGGAAATTCCGACGTGGGGATTTGCCGGTTCGCCGCTGGTCGAAGGGGATGTTTTGATTTTGGACGCGGGCAGCGCGGGGATGGGGTTGAACAAGAAAACCGGCGAGATGGTCTGGCATTCGGGCACGACGGTTCCGGGATATTCCTCACCGCATATATTCATGGATAAGGGCGAGCGCGTAGTGGTGATCGCGGCGTCGGCCACGGCGGAGGCATTCAAACCGGCGGATGGAAAAACGGTGTGGAGTTATCCGTGGAAAACGCTCTACGACATCAACGCCGCCGACCCGATTATTTTTGACCAGAAAATGTTCATCACGTCGGGCTGCGACCACGGCTGCGCGCTGGTGGACATCAGCAACGACAAACCCACGACGATTTGGCAAAACAAAAACATGCGTTCGCACATCACGAATCCGGTGTTGTGGCAGGGATATATTTATGGCGTAGACGACGTGTCGAGCAGCGTGATCGTTTTGAAATGTCTCGATTGGAAAACCGGGGAGGTGAAATGGGAGGAGCCAACTTTTGGCAAGGGCGAGTTGATGATTGCCGATGGAAAAATCATTGGCCTGAGCGACAAGGGCGAGTTGATGGTGGCGGAGGCTTCGCCGGTGGCGTTCAAGCCGATTTCGCGCGCGCAGGTGCTGGGCGGGAAATGCTGGACGATGCCGGTGTTGGCCAACGGGCGGATTTATTGTCGCAATGCGAAGGGCGATTTGGTTTGCCTGGACGTGCGGAAGGGCGCGGCGAAGTTGTAAGTGGGTTGGGAGAAAGCTTTCGCGTTGCGGGAAAAAGTTAAACCTGATTACCGCTATTTCGCGGAGGCGAGGATGCTGGCGGCGTTGGAATTTGCCTGCATCTTTACAACAGGTGCTTTCGCACTCATATTCCCGTAACCAACAACGAGTCATGATAAAAAAACTTCATCGGAAAAGCAAAGTATCGAGCCGGAAACATTTTTTTCGGTTTCATTCGCTGTCGCTCGTCACGCTGGGGATTTTGATTTTCTGGATCGTGGGTTATTGCAAATCCGATCCGAACAAACATTTGGGTTCGTTTTTTGGAAATGCGATTGCGGATTGGAGCGGCTCGCTGGTGATCATCGTGGCGACGAAATATTTTTTGGAGCGGGGTTCGGAGGAGAGCCGGCCGGCACGCGGGCATTTGAAGAACCGGATACGCGATTTTATCCACGGCCATTCGTTGAGCATTTTTTTGGTGATTACGGGAATCGGGTGGTTGATCTTGTATGTGCGGATGGATGCGAATTCGCGCTGGGGCCAGGTGGTGGGAAATATCGTATCGGAGTGGGTGCAGACGCTGGGGCTGGTTTTGATGACGAAGTATATGCTGGAAAAAGGTTCGCGGGAGAGCAAGGAGTGTGAGTGAGGCATGGGCAGGTTAGAAAAATTTTTTAAATATTTTGAATCAAAATCCGCCGGGCGGTGTCTGTATTAGTAGGAACGAGCCGCGTAACGTAAGGGAAAATGGAGGTGGCTAATTCGGCAAGACCTCCGCGTATAACGCAATACCTCAATGCACATCCGCCAGCGGGCCTTGCTTGTACACGAAGGCCCACTTCTTTTTTTTAGGCAGAGCGGTCTTTTTAGTTTATGGCTTCGTTTCGGCTCAGTCGTGGGTCGCTGACCCACTCCTTCGCCGAAGCCTCGCCATAAATTAAAAATCCTCGCTCTGCGGCGCTGGATTGTTTCTCGTGATGCGCCAAGATGGAAATTTTACTGACGACGAAGCGAGCTATCACCGGCGCCAGGGTGCGAGCGAAAGTTTTTGTACGCGCAATTTTTGGCGCGCTAAAATTTTTCGGCGGGGGCGAGTCAGCGGTTGCGGGGACGGAAGAGGATGACTTTTTTATCAGTGCCTTCGACTTCGACGCTGTGGGTTTCGATGTCGGGGTCGTCTTTGATGGCGTTGTGGACGATGCGGCGGTCGAAGGCGCTCAAGGGTTCGAGTTCGACGACGTCACCCCAGCGGCGGACTTTTTCGGCGGCGTCTTTGGCTTTTTTGACGAGGGCATCGCGGGCTTGCGCGCGGTAGCCGCTCACGTCCACCATGACTTTGGGGCAGTTCGGGTCCTGCTGGAAGAGGAGGCGGTTGGTGATGTATTGGAGATCGGAGAGGGCCTGGCCCTGGCGGCCTATGAGGCGGCCGGAATCCTCGGTCTTCACGTCGAGGAAGGAGCCGTCTTCGAGCGCACTTTCCTCGACGGTGGCATCGAAGCCGAGGAGTTGCAAAAGTTTTTCGAGGGTGGCTTTGGGTTGCGCAGGCATAGTTTATTTTTGCCATTTTTGAATGGCGAACGTGGGGCCGTCAATTATTTCTTTTTTAAAGGGAAGCGGTTCGGTTTTCAGCAGCGGTATTTTAGCCGCGGAAGCCGGTGTCTTGCCAGACGTTGGCGGCGCCGGTTTTACCGGGGAGGGCGCGGAGGATGCGGTCGGTTTCCCAGCCGGGATGGCGCGAGGACATGGTGAGGACGGTTCCGTTGATGGCGACGATGGGTTGTTGGGCGGAGAAATATTTCATGGCTTCGTTCACGCCGCCCATGCCGTGGAAGTAGGCTTTGAAGTGGTAGTCGTGCCAGAAGATGACGCCTTGATCGGATAGTACCTGGAGGGCGACCATAGTATCGTTCATGACGGAGTGGTAGTCGTGGTTGGCGTCCACGAAGATGAAATCGTATTTTTCGCCGGGGGCGAATAGTTGCGGGGAGATTTGTCCGATTTTGCGGTCTATGCGTTTGGCGTAGGGGGTGTCGCGATAGGAGGCGCCGTGGTCGGGGTGGGCGTCAACGGTGCAGATGCGGACGTCGTCGGGGGTGTTTTCGGCGATGAGGCGGGCGGTATCGCCGCGGTAGCTGCCGAGTTCGAGGATGCGTTTGGAGTTGAAGCCGATGGCGGCTTTGATGAGGACGTAAACGTCTATGATGGGGGTGGACCAGGCGCCGACGGGGCAGCGGCGAAATTTGACTTCGGATTCGTCAAAGCGCGGGATGCAGGCGGCGGGGTCCACTTCGGGCAGGTAGTGGCGGTGCTTGAGGAGGGCGGTGAAAAAGCCGTCGAGGCTGGGCCGGCGACCGGAGGCGTGCCAAAGGAAACGCATGACGGATTCCTTGAGGGAGGATTTCGGGTGGGGCGGGATGGTGAAACTGGATTGGGTCATGGTCTGGTTCGATCAAAGATTGGCGACGGCGGCGTTGGCGCGCATCGCACGATGAGAGCAAAAACGCGGGTGGTTCACAATCTTTATCGTTTGGATGGGGTGGGGAAGTTTTCAGTTTCAAGTTTTCAGTTTTCAGTGGGGAAAATTGGCGTGGCCTTTGGGTTCATTGGAAGCCACATTCGATTTGGATGGGCGATTGAGCGGGGTTTTCACCTTTAAAAATAATTGAATGGTCGGCGGTTTCCACGGGAGCTGTGGGGATGGGGCCGGCGGTTTTCATTTCCTGGGCGGTGAGATATTTTGCGGTGAAGGAGACGTTCAACCCTTTATCTTTGCTAAAAAAGGAGAGCAGGTAATTCATGTCCAGGTCTTCCCAGTTCCTGATGGTGACGTTTTGGGAGACATTACAGTTTGCGGAGTTGAGTTTTACTCCATCAATGGCTTCAGCGCCTTTTCCCCACATGTTGATCGCCCACCGATGGTCTGCGGTTCTCCGAATCCACCACATAAAGCCGGTGCCGGTGGAATCGCTCTTAGGATCTCCCGCGCGGCAATAGAATCCAGTGCCGGAACTGTTTTGGCCGGGAAGTTCCTTGAAATTGGTCATGAATTCCGGGATCAAAGGGACTTTGAAACTTTGTTTGAGGTCTCCGTCCTGATCACCTTTGCCGTTTCTCGTGCTGTATAAATACCGCTCGATTTCGAATACCAGAAATCCTTTGGGTTCGGCAGGTGTGATTGAGTTGGTGGTGGGCGGTTGCGCGAAGCACGCGGTTGAGGTGAGAAAGAGAAGGCAGAGGGATTTGAGGAGCATGGTTAAAGGGTTACACCACGGGTTTTGGAAAGTTGCGTGCAGATTTTATGCTGAGGGCATCGGTCTTCGCCGTGAAAGCAATTCATGTAATCTGTGCGTGTAAATACTTCCTGCACGTGGTTTCCGGACTCGCCCTGTGATCTATGCTCATTTTGAGCTTAGCGATAACTTAGGATGCTTAATGTCACAGTGCTGCTGCAAAAATCACTGTTGGCAGAACGTCATAAATTATGATACCATGTCAGGAATTCAATATCAATACTCGTGGGAAACCTTTATCTTGTGAATCTATACCTAATTAACTGATAAACTATTTACCATCATTAAAATATTTTACGTGTTACTTAAACACTGGTTTTCAGTATATAATGAAATGAAAGCAATAGAATTGGAAAAAAGACTTGGAAAGAAAAAACACAAAACCGTTTCTGAGCTAAAGCAGATTATTTCCACTCGTGCGGATCAAAACCCAAACTTCTGCCTTTTCTTGGGGGCTGGCGCATCTCGCAATAGCGGCATTAGAACGGCGGGTGAAATGGTGGAAGAGTGGAGGAAAATAATTTATGAGGATTTAAAAGGAGATTCTAGTGAACATCCGATTGATCAAATGAAACAATGGCTGCGGGAAAACGCATCCGACTGGTACGACGAAAACCGTGAATATTCCAGCCTAATCGAAAGAAATTACCCCCTTCCAACAAATCGAAGGAAATTTATTGAAAGAGAGGTAGCTGAAAAGACTCCATCTATTGGCTACGCGTATTTAGTTAGGATAACTGAAGCCGGCCAATTAAAGACCATTTTTACAACTAATTTCGACGATTTATTAAATGAGGCTTTCTATCAATTTTCATCTGAGAGGGCCCTCGTTTGTGCGCATGATTCCTCTGTTCATACAATCAGCATAACGTCTCGACGCACAAAAATTATTAAATTGCACGGAGACTATTTGTTTGATGGGTTAAAAAACACCTCCGATGAAACTAAAAATTTGGAGGAAAACATGAAAGAAAAGCTCAAAGAATTTCTAAAAGAATATGGGCTTATTATTGCGGGATATTCTGGATCGGATAAATCAATAACACGGACCATCGAGGAAATGTCCCATAGCCCGCTCTTCCTAAAAAACGGCCTATTTTGGTGTTTTAGAGACGAGGATGAAATAACTCAAGAAGCGTTTTCAATTCTCGAAAGACCAAATTCATTTTATGTTTTGACTCCCGGATTTGATGAACTAATGGCAGATCTGTATACGATGCTTTCTACCGACGCGACTCCTTTCAATGCGAAATTAGCATCCGATAGGGCAGCGCACATAATCGAAACTTATCTTCAAAACAGTCAGCTAAAAATAACGACGTCTCGAACAATAAAGAAGCATCTCGAAATTCTAGAAGCAGATAAAAATGCTTCACTTCTATCAGATTTAATGAAGGCATTAAACACTGAAAAAATCGCTTCGGCGGGCCTCACAGATAAAAATTTGCTTGTTTATTTAGAAATTGAGCGAGCCCTTAAGGACAGAAATCCGGAGCTTGCTCTAAGCAAGCTAAGTGAGGAACTCGCCAAAACAGACGATAAAAAATTTAAGGAAATCCTATTGCATCGAAGATTTCTTTGCTCTGCCCGGTTAAACAAGTTTCGTGAGGCCAAAGACGCGATCAAGCAAATTCTAGATCTCGAGCCGGAAAATGTTTATGTTTCTTTGAGTGAATGTTCGTTGATGGAAGACCGCAAGGATAATTGGGTTGATTATAAACATGCCGAGCCTATG
>DATAUW010000014.1 GCA_036268055.1 Verrucomicrobiia bacterium
AGGTGCATCTACCATTTCCAACTGAACAAATCCGATTGCAGAAAGAACCGGAACAAAAGACTGTAGTAATGGCGTATCCTCCTGAATATTGAGGCCATCGGCATTCCCGTTGCCTATAACCGCAACCGGCCCCGTGGCCGATTGCTGGTCAAAAGTCAGCGTGCCTTGCGCGTGGGTTTGAAATGAAACAGCAACCAATATTGCAACCAGTAAAACTCGGAAGATCATTTTCATAATTTGAGCCTTCCACAGGGTAACAACTGGGAAGTAACACTGTCAATCCGTTTTTAGCAAACTGATGGCATGTCTCTGGCCAAAGCCAGCCGTGCCGAATGCGAAAAGATCATCCAGCTTCTCAAAAAAGAGCGGGAACGACGGGGTCTGTCCAAATATTTCGTCGCTCAGCGATCAGGCTTGTCTCAACAAGCCATCGGTTACATGGAAAAAGGGTCTAGGATTCCTTCCTTGGAAACGGTGTTGCGCGTTGCAAAAGCGATGGACGCAGATTTAGCTGCCATCATTAAACAAGCGCAAAAAGAACTTTCCAAAGCACGATAAATTTCCAAAACCTCCGCAACCTCTCGTACGCCCCATTCCCCAACTGAAAACTTGAAACTGAAAACTTCAAACTTTCCTAGTTGATAAACATCACCTCATTCGCCTGCAACAGCGCATGCGCATACTTCGCCCACGCCCCGACCGGCGCCAGCCCATTCGCTGGAATCGTTGCCAAAGACATCGCTGGTCCCGCGTTTTTCTTTTTGCCGCCGCCGCCTTTTTTGCCGCGAACCGCTCGCGGATTTTCTTCCCGCGCGAGGTCCGAGTCCGGCGTTTCCGCCGGTGGCGATTCCTTCAAATAGGTCAAACCCAGTTCCACCTCCACCGGCGATGGCTCCCGCTGATAGATGATGTCGTAAAGCAATTTGATCCGCGCCTCCGCGCCGCTTGTGTCGCGGAATTCCGGGCGATTGACCAGGTTGCGCGCCTGCTCCACCACCAGCGGACTGTTCATCATGAACAACGCCTGCTGCGGCACAATCGTCTCATAACGCTTGCCCGTCGTGATGTCGGGGTTCGCAAAATCAAACTGATTAAAAACCTCCGGCAAATTCCGCCGGTCAACATAACCGTAAATCGTGCGCCGCGTGGAATACGGCGTCGCGCCCAGGTTCACCGGCCGCCCGCCCATCGTGAGATTCAGCTTCCCGCCCATCGCCAGCAGCGAATCACGCACCGCCTCAAACTCCAGCCGCTTGATGTTCGCGCGCCACAACAGCCGGTTATTCGGGTCCTGCTGCTCATACCGCGGATTGTTATCGCTGCTCTCCTGATAGACACTCGAAAGCATGATTAACCGCGTCATCTTCTTGATGGACCAGCCTTCCTCCACGAAACGCGACGCCAAATAATCCAGTAATTCCGGATGGCTCGGCGGCGCGGACTGATTCCCAAAATCATCCGGCGTCGTCACGATGCCTTCGCCAAAATGATGCAGCCAAATGCGATTCACAATCACCCGTGCCGTCAATGGATTGCTCGGACTCACGATGGCCTGGGCCAGTTCCAATCGTCCGCTGCCGTTGCGATAAACCGGGCGCGTCGGTCCCGATAAAATCTCCAAAAACCGGCGCGGCGCGATGTCCCCACGGTTCTCCGCTTCCCCGCGCAAAAACACCGGCGAGTCCGAAGGATTCGCGCGGTCCACCAGCACCATCGCCCGCGGCGGCGAACCTGGATCCGTCAATTCCAGCGTCGTGACTTCCTTGCGCAACTCCCCTTCCTTCTTGCGAATCTCCTTCGTTTTCTTTCCCTTCTTGATCGCGTCGTAGGTGGCGATTTCCGCGCTCAAGTCATTATATTTTTTGGCAAACTCCTCATAGCTCGGCGAAGCCGTATCAATCTTCCCGATGATCGGTTCATCTGTCGGCTCAACCGAACTCGCAAAAATGCCGCGCAGCGAATAATAATCCTTCGTCGGAATCGGATCGAACTTATGGTCGTGACAGCGCGCGCACGTCACCGTCAACCCCAGCATTCCCTTCGTCACCACGTCAATGCGATCGTTGATGATGTCGTTGATATTGTCATTGAACCGCTCGCCCAGCGTGAGAAAACCCATCGCCGCCAGCGCGCTTCGGTCCGAGCCCAGTTGCAATTTATCCGCCGCCAGTTGCTCGATGATAAACCGGTTGAACGGCTTGTCATCGTTGAACGCCTTGATCACATAATCGCGATACGTCCACGCGAACGGATACCGAAAATCCTCCTGCTGCTGTTTGACGTCGCCCTTCGTGTCCGAATAACGCGCCGTGTCCAGCCAGTAACGTCCCCAGCGTTCGCCATATTGCGGCGAGGCCAGCAAACGATCCACGACCTTCGCAAACGCATTCGTCGAGGCATCGTTCACAAAATCTTCCGTCTCCTTGAGCGTCGGCGCGAGGCCGATCAAATCATAAGTTGCGCGGCGAATCAGCGTGCGCCGGTCCGCCATCGGCGAAGGTTTCATCCCATTCTCCTCCAGCTTCGCCACGATGAACGCATCCACCGGCGTCTTCACCCAATCTTTTTCCTTCACGTCCGGCACCGGCGATTTCCTGATCGGCTTGAACGCCCAATGATCCTTGTCCGTCTTCGCTGCGGCGATGGCCGGAGTCGAAGCCTTCGGATACGGCGCGCCCATTTTCACCCACGTCGCCAAATCCTTGATTTCGTTATCGGCAAGTTTCTTGTCCTTCGGCGGCATCTGCAAATCGGAATCCGTGTAACGAATCGCCGTGATGAGCAAACTCTTTTCCGGATTACCCGGTACAATCGCCGAACTCGTTTCCCCACCCTTGAGCAGCGCGTCACGCGATTCCACCGACAACCCGCCCTTGAGCTTCGGCGCCGACGCGCTATGGCACTTGAAACAATTATTGACGAGCACCGGCCGGACCTTGCTCTCAAAAAAATCCAGGTCCGCCTTGCTCGGTTCCTGCGCCTGCAAATGCGCCGCCGCGAAAAGCCCCGCGACACTCAGCAAAACTAATTTTATTTTTCCCATGGCTCGCAAAACGATTAAGCCATCACACCCTTGACCACATTCCCCGCCACGTCCGTCAATCGAAAATCGCGCCCGTTATAACGATACGTCAGCTTCGTGTGATCGAACCCCAGCAGCGCCAGGATCGTCGCGTGCAAATCGTGGATGTGAACCTTGTTCTCCACCGCATGCGCGCCGAACTCATCCGTCGCGCCGTAAATCGTCCCGCCCTTCACGCCGCCGCCCGCCATCCACGAGCAGAACCCTTTGTTATTATGATCGCGCCCTGGATTCTCGTTGCCATTGCGGTCCTTCGTCACCGTGCGGCCAAATTCCCCGCCCCAAATCACCAATGTGCTGTCGAGCATGCCGAGCCGTTTCAAATCCGTCATCAACGCCGCCAGCGGCTGGTCAATCTGCGACGCCGATTCCGGCAACCGCTTCTCAATATCATTATGATGATCCCATCCGCCCGCCCACACTTGAACGAAACGCACGCCACGTTCGAGCAATCGCCGCGCGATCAAAAGCTGCCGCCCTTGCTGCGTATTGCCGTAAAGCTCCTTCGCCTCCGCCGGCTCCTTTTGAAAATCAAACGCATCCGAAGCCGCCGATTGCATCTTGAACGCGATCTCGTACGCCTCGATGCGCGCTTCGAGTTGCGCGTCCTTCTGCAAATTCTGGCTGTGCAATTCATTGAGCTGATGCACCAGGTCAAGCTGCCGCCGCTGCTCCTTCAACGAGATATACGGATTGCGAATATTCTGGATCATCTCATCCACCGAACCCGCCGTCGTGTTAACGCTCGTGCCTTGATAAACGCCCGGCAGAAATGCCGCCTGCCAATTTTGCGTTCCGCCCGGAGGCAACCCGCCGCCCGGCCGCAACGAAACAAACCCCGGCATATTCTGGTTCTCCGTGCCCAGTCCATAAACCGTCCACGAACCCAAACACGGTTTCGCAAGCCGCAACGAACCGGTGTTCATCATCACCGTCGCCACCTCATGCGCGGGAATGTCCGTGTACATCGAACGGATGATCGCCATGTCATCCACGTGCTCGCCGATTTTCGGAAACACCTCGCTCACCGGAATGCCCGACGCCCCCATCGGCGAAAATTTAAACGGCGAACGCATCGCCACGCCCTGCATCCCCGGGATGGATTTGCCGTCGTATTGATCCAGCGCCGGCTTCGGGTCCCACGTGTCCACTTGCGACGGCGCGCCCTGCGCAAAAATATGAATGACCCGTTTCGCAGTCGCGGGCAGCGGCGGCGTCTTCGCCATGAGCGGCGATAGCGAAGTCTCAGCGTCCGCCGAACTCACCAAATTCGGCGACAGCAAACTCGCCAGCCCCAGCGCGCCGATGCCCAGCCCGAACCGATTTAAAAACTGGCGGCGCGTGATGCAAAAATCTTCCGGCCGGGCAACGTGTTCCTTGATGTTCATGGTAATTATTTAGTAACTCGTTTGATTACGGGCACTGGTAAAATAGACGTAAAGCGCCGGGCAATGGTTTCAATTATTTTCTCGTTCAAGTTACACCAAAAATCCCGTTACGCCACCGCCAAAACCCCTGCCTTCGCCGCATTTTGCGCGCCATTCTCAAAATCCATCAACAAAAGCCGTATTTATCTTGCGCACAAGACGGTTTCGCTCAACCGCCTTATTTTCAAGACAGAATTGACGCAGAGTCGCGAGAGGCGCAGAGGCGCAGAGGAAGACAAGTGAATTACTCGAAAGAAAGACAAATTATTTCTAAAAAGAGGGCGTGGGTTACACATATCGCATCTGCCAAACCCAAAGACACAACTGTCCATTTCCTAAAAATCCTTTGAGGAGAATTTCAAACTGTGTTTAATCCGTTAATTTTTTCTCCCAGTGGCCGTCCGCAAGGACCTCTGCGCCTCTGCGCCTCTGCGCCTCTGCGCCTCTCGCGACTCTGCGTCAAAAATAGAAAACCCAGCGCCCCACATTTCCCATTGACGCCCGCCCGAATTAGCGCGATTGGGTACTTCATCAACATGGGAGAAATCGTCCATGCCAAGTGCGCCTGTAAAGAATGCGGGAACCACATCGAATTCCCCGCCTACGCCGCGCGCACGACCGTCCCCTGCCCTCACTGCGGCCAATGGACCGAATTGATTCCGCCCGAAGCCGAGCCCGAACCCAAACGCGTGGACTTCACAATGATCACTTTGATCGCCTGCGCCGTCCTCGTCATCATCGGCGCAATCTGGTGGCATCATCGCCCCAAACCGGTTGTGGACGAAAATGCTCCGCCCCAAGTCACCCGCATTACACCCGTCCCGATACCCGCAAAATCGCCACCCGCCGTGACCGCGCCCATCGTCCCACCCGTCAACGTCGTCACCCAGGCCGTCGTGCAAGCCCCCGTCAAACCCACCCGCCCAAAATCTCCCGACGATTTAAAAGCCGGCGCGGTCGAACTGCAAAAAACTCCCGGCAGCTCCCTCATCTATGCCATCGGCGCGGTGAAGAACGATTCCGATTACCAGCGTTTCGGTGTCAAAATCGAACTCGAACTCCTCAATAAAAAAGGCGAAAAAATCGGCGACACCCAGGATTACAAAGATATCATCGAACCCCGGCAGGAATGGCAATTTCACGCCCTCGTCCCCGACAAACGCACTGCCTCCGCAAAAATCACTTCCCTCAAAGAGCAGGAATAACTCGTCTTTTCCGAACGGACCGCGGGTCTCTGACCCGCAGCAACTCACGAATCAGATTGCCGCTTACGGTTTGCCAATCCCCGCACCGGTCTATAACTGCCGCCTCGCCCATCATTAATCTCTTCACAAACAAAAAAATCTCCCCACCCGTACGACACGAGTGAGGAGTTGTTCTGTGTGTGTTACCGTGTTAAGGCCCGTAACTGCGATAAAACCGCACCGTATGATTCGTGCTGTCCGAATCCATAAATTGAAACAATCCATTCCCATCCGCCATCGCCGAACCGATCGTTGACCATCCGGTGAGCGCATTGGGCGAAGCTTGAATGCTGTAAGTCTGGTTCGGCAGGCCACCCGTAAAATTCACCATCATGCTTTGGCCGGAAACCTGGGTTGCCGGAATCGAACTGATCACGCCCTTTCGCGAGAATAGTTTGAAGATCGCACCGAAAGGCGGCGTGCCGCCATACGAGCCCGTGCCAAAGAGCGAACCATCCGGCGCCAGCGTCAAGCCGCTATATGGCGTGTTCGCCTCGGCATCCGTGAAATCGTGCAGCGTCGTGAACGCCGCGCCATTGGTTTGAATCGAAAACACCGTGCCGTCGAACACACTGCCGCCGCTTTGCGTCGTGCCATACAACGTATTTCCAACCAGCACCAGCGCGCCTTGTGGATTCTGCCCGTCGCTGCCGCTGCCAAATTGATACAGCAAAGTTCCGAAATTGCCGTTCGTGTCCATGCTGAACACCGTGCCGGAATAATTCGATCCACCGCCCGCGCTGGTGCCGTAAAGAATTCCATTTGCCGCCTGCACCAGCGGCGATTTCAAATTCGCGCCGTCGTCCGGGCCATCATTGAAGTTATACAAGTCGTTATAGAAGGATCCGTCCGTGCTGATTTGGAAAACCGTCCCGGCATTCAAATTGTTGCCTCCCGACGAAGTCGTGCCATACAACAATCCATCCTGCCCGAAAATCATCGCTGCCATTGGATTGCGGCCGTCAATGGTTCCCAGATCCAAACCGGCCGGCCGAGGCTTCAGATTTTCTTCCCCACCTCCGTCGCCGCCGCCGCCGGTGTTCGGGGGAACAAAGCCCGCGAACGAATACAACACGGAATAATTATTGCCATTTGTATCCAGCTTGAACACCGTGCCGTCGCCATTGTCTCCGCCGTATTGCGTCGTGCCGTAGAGAAACCCATCCGGCCCCTGAACCAGGACCGCCTGCGGGGCGGCTCCGTCCGGACTGGCGCTGAACTCGTGCAGCAGCGTGTAGTTGTCACCGTTGGTGCTAATTTTGAAGACGGCGCCGAAGTCATTACTGCCGCCATTTGGCAGTGTCCCATACAGATATCCATCTGTGCCCTTGATCATCGGCGCCGAAATTTGTCCGTCAGAACTGTCCCCGGTAAAATCGTGAAGAATGGCGTAGCCCATGCCATTTGATTTTATTTTGAAAATCACGCCATTGCCCACGCTCCCGCCACTTTGCGTTGAACCATAAATTTCCGTCCCGTCAAACAACACCGCCGCGTAAGGATTGGAGCCGTCGCCGCCTGTGTCCGACGCGAACTGATGGATAACGCTCGCGTTCGTTCCCGCCAGCTTGACTACTGTTCCATTGCCACCGTCGCCGCCCGAAAAGGCCGTCGCGTAAAATGCGCCATCCGCCCCTTGAATCATATTGCCCATTGGGGACGTGCCTTCGTTGCCATTCAGCGTATGAAGCACGGTTAACGTCGTTCCGTTGGTGTCTATTTTATAAAAGGTTCCCTGGTTCGTGCTGTAACCCGTGGTTTCGCCATAGAGATTTCCATCCGTTCCAAAAACCAAACCTGCCGAGGGAAAATATCCTTCGCTGCCATCCGCGGGATAACGGTGGATCACCTGGTAACCGGAAAAATCCGGGTTGATTTTATAAATCGTGCCCACGCCAAACGCCACCGATCCCGGTACCGGCATATAATTGCCGCCGTATTGTGTCGTGCCGTAAATTGTGCCATCGGGTCCCTGCACCGGCGTGCCGATGGGATTGCCGCCATCTCCAAATGCGCCTTGCGTGAAACTAAAAAAGTGCTGGCTCACCAACCCGCCACTGCGGCTGATTTTAACCAGATACGCCGGCGTGGTAACCGTAACCGTGTATAAATATCCGTCCGCTCCTTCCAGCACTCCGGCATACGGACTGCCGCCCGTGTTGCTGGTAAAACTTTCCAACACCGAAAAAGTTGTCCCATCCTTGCTGATTCCGAAAACCGTGCCGTAGTAATTATTCGCCCCGCCAAAACTGGCCGTGCCATATAACATTCCGTCCTCCCTGCCTTCGGTTAATCCGGCAAACGGATTGACGCCGTCACTGCCGTTCAAACTTCTCAGCACTTTATAATTGGCGCCGGTGGCATCCATTCCGAATATCGTGCCTAAATTATAAGTTCCCCCGTTATACGTCGTGCCATAAAGTCTTCCGTCACTGGCCAGCAAAAGTTTTCCTTCTGGCCGCGTTCCATCTACCTGGTTCCCCGAAAACGAATGCAGAACCGTGTAACCGGAACCGTCGGTGTTCATCTTATAGACCACACCCAGATCGGACGCGCCGCCGCTTTGCGCCGTGCCATAGAGCGAATGATCCGTTCCCTGAATGACTTGGCTGTAAGGATGCGAACCGGTCGCCAGCGCCGTGAAACCAAAATTTCTGACGGTTTGAAAGTTGGTCTGGGCTTGCGAATCTATCGAGAAAGCCATAGCCATGGCTAGAAACCCTTTGAGAAGACGTGAACAGGACATGATCATAGTTGTTGTGCAATTTGAGTTGGTTTAGACCGTCAGAACAAAAACCCCTTTTGAGAAACCCTTTAGAATCCACCAGGGACCGGGATGCTCGGGAAATATGCCCTTCAAGTCAAGCGAAACTGCATTTTTCGGCAATGATTATCGGTTAATCATATAACCCGCGCCCGTCACCCATCCCTTGCAAAATGCAGTTATTTCCGTGCCTGACTTGCAGCCATACTATCTTGTTCACAAACTCTATTCGTCCCACTCCAAAAAATGGATGCATCCTTCAAAAACTTTTTTCCCGCAGCAAAAAAAAGATTTCAGCCGCAACAAAATTTTCCAATGGTCATTCAAGAAAAATCTCTCCTCATTTCCCCTCTCCGCGCCTCCGCGTCTCCGCGTTTAAAAAAGCCCCAACCCAAAATAGGGGTGCGCCCCACTCGCCAAGCAGCCACAGTTGCCCCTCGCAGTTCCAACTAAAAAATGTTACGCCTTTTGCCATTATGAAATTCGCCCACGCGTTTTGCCTGCTCGCGCTCTTGTTCGCCGCCGGTTGCCAAACCAAAGAAACCGCCTCGCCCCGCCAGGAAGCCCGCGCCGCGTGGGTCAACAACTGGCGCGCGACCAATCCCGTCTGGCGCGGCGTTCACCTCATGGTGTCGAGCGATAGAAGCGTCAACGATTTGATTGAACAAATGCCGCGCCTGCAAGCCGACGGCGTCAACGTCATCATCGCCGAGGTGGATTACAATTTCGATTTTCCCTCGCACCCGGAATTGCGCGGCTCGCAATACATCACCCGCGACGGCGCGCAACGCCTCGTCCAATCCGCGCACGACCACGGCATCCGCCTCATTCCCCAAATCAACTGCCTCGGCCATCAATCCTGGAAAACCAACCGCATGGCCCTCCTCGCCAAATATCCGCAATTTGAAGAACTGCCCGGCCCGCAGGAAACTAACAAAGATTTCTATTGCCGCAGTTGGTGTCCGCAAGATCCCGATGTGAACAAAGTCGTGTTTCAACTCATTGACGACATGGTGGACGCTTTCGATGCCGATGCCTTCCACGTCGGCATGGATGAAGTATTCATCATGGCCTCCGACTATTGCCCGCGTTGCCGTGGCCAGGACCCCGCAAAACTATTTGCCAAATGCGTGAACGATCTCCACTCCCACATCGTCGGCCACGATCATATTGAAATGCTCATGTGGGCCGACCGCCTCCTCGACGCCAAGGCCGAACATTACTCCATGTGGGAAGCCTCCGCCAACGGAACCGCGCCCGCCATAGACATGATTCCCAAAGACATCATCATGTGCGATTGGCATTACGAGAAACAGAAAACCTACGCCTCCGTGCCCGTGCTGCTCGACCACGGTTTCCGTGTGCTGCCCTGCGGCTGGCAACCGCTGACCAACACCCTCGCCTTCAGCGCGTTTTCCCACGAACAACGCGAACACAACGCCCGCGTCATCGGCTATCTCTGCTCGACCTGGGGCAAAGTCAAAATCCCCGCCACCGGCGAATGGCCGCCGATCGTGGACGCCTTGAAAGAGTGGAAATAAATTTGATGTCCGAACCGTCCGCGCATCCAGCCAAACCATTCGCTTAAACTGTAGCGGCGGTCTATGACCGCCAACCAATGGGAGGGCGAGCGTACCCGCGAGCCGTGACTAGACCAAAAGCTCCCAAATCACTCAACAAAACCCACAAATATTTCGCGGCACCGCAGGACGAACCCGCCACTCCACCAAGTTCGCAGGGACGACCGACAATCTAGCGCAGGGCTGCGCTGCC
Source organism: Verrucomicrobiia bacterium (assembly GCA_036268055.1). NCBI lineage: Bacteria > Pseudomonadati > Verrucomicrobiota > Verrucomicrobiia > Verrucomicrobiia bacterium. The sequence continues at coordinate 10,291 of DATAUW010000014.1, forward strand.
GCGCA